>NZ_JACSKB010000011.1:0-901 GCF_018617335.1 Exiguobacterium sp. s63
ATGGTGCGGTCGAGAGGACTTGAACCTCCACGGTGTTAACCACCACTAGGCCCTCAACCTAGCGCGTCTACCGATTCCGCCACGACCGCGTATTAAAATGGAGCGGAAGACGGGATTCGAACCCGCGACCCCGACCTTGGCAAGGTCGTATTCTACCACTGAACTACTTCCGCATAAGTATTTAGAGATGCGGGTGAAGGGACTCGAACCCCCACGTCAAAGACACTAGATCCTAAGTCTAGCGCGTCTACCAATTCCGCCACACCCGCACGTGAAATTACGTATTAAATAAAAAATAATGAGAAAATGGTGAGCCATGCAGGGCTCGAACCTGCGACCCTCTGATTAAAAGTCAGATGCTCTACCAACTGAGCTAATGGCTCATTAAATTTTAATGGGGCGGCTGAAGGGAATTGAACCCTCGAATGCCGGAATCACAATCCGGTGCGTTAACCACTTCGCCACAACCGCCATGAAAAAATGGTGCCGGCGAAAGGATTCGAACCCTCGACCCTCTGATTACAAGTCAGATGCTCTACCAACTGAGCTACACCGGCGTGTTATATGGTGGCTTTGGACGGAATCGAACCGCCGACACAAGGATTTTCAGTCCTTTGCTCTACCAACTGAGCTACAAAGCCATACGTATTAAATTAAAAATGGCGGTCTCGACGGGATTCGAACCCGCGATCTTCTGCGTGACAGGCAGACATGTTAACCCCTACACCACGAGACCGTTTTTAAGTTATGTCGACTTCACCTATTTTAAAGGTCATTTTATGTAAAGTCAATAACTTTTTTAAAAAAATAAAGCCTGGCAACGTCCTATCCTCACAGGGGGAGATCCCCCAACTACTTTCGGCGCTGAGACGCTTAACTTCCGTGTTCGGCATGGGAACGG
>NZ_JACSKB010000012.1:0-806 GCF_018617335.1 Exiguobacterium sp. s63
CGTCCTGAGCCAGGATCAAACTCTCCAAAGAATTTGATATAGCTCTTAAATTGACGAAGCTTGCGCTTCATTCAAAAATGGTAAAACTTTTTTTGCCTCATCGTTCAGTTTTCAAAGTTCGTCTGTAAAAAATAAAAATGGTGGAGCCTAGCGGGATCGAACCGCTGACCTCCTGCGTGCAAGGCAGGCGCTCTCCCAGCTGAGCTAAGGCCCCATATAAGTGATGATGGTCGGGAAGACAGGATTCGAACCTGCGACCCCTTGGTCCCAAACCAAGTGCTCTACCAAGCTGAGCTACTTCCCGTCGAAAATGGTGCACCCTGAGAGATTCGAACTCCCGGCCTTTAGATTCGTAGTCTAACGCTCTATCCAGCTGAGCTAAGGGTGCGAGACGAATAATCATCATGGGAAAAATATTAATGGTACCGAGGGCCGGACTTGAACCGGCACGAGGAAACCCTCGCAGGATTTTAAGTCCTGTGCGTCTACCAATTCCGCCACCCCGGCAAGGTATAATTTCTAGCGGTAGACTTTTTAAAAAAGATCAAATGGTGCCGGCGAAAGGATTCGAACCCTCGACCCTCTGATTACAAGTCAGATGCTCTACCAACTGAGCTACACCGGCAGGTGTAAATGGTGGAGGATGACGGGATCGAACCGCCGACCCCCTGCTTGTAAGGCAGGTGCTCTCCCAGCTGAGCTAATCCTCCAATATGTAGCCTGGCAACGTCCTATCCTCACAGGGGGAGATCCCCCAACTACTTTCGGCGCTGAGACGCTTAACTTCCGTGTTCGGCATGGGAACG
>NZ_JACSKB010000013.1:0-373 GCF_018617335.1 Exiguobacterium sp. s63
GATCTAGCGTCTAAGACACACGGTCCTCACGGACCATATGTGAAATTGGTTTTTGATGTCTTGATGAATCTTCAGTTTTCAAGGAACAAAAGTGGAGCCTAGCGGGATCGAACCGCTGACCTCCTGCGTGCAAGGCAGGCGCTCTCCCAGCTGAGCTAAGGCCCCGTATTGGAATTGTTCATAAAAATGGTGGGCCTAAGTGGACTCGAACCACCGACCTCACGCTTATCAGGCGTGCGCTCTAACCGGCTGAGCTATAGGCCCTCTTAGAGAGGTTTTGGTCTCTCAAAACTGAACGATGGGCAATGCCACATGGGCATTTTCCTTAGAAAGGAGGTGATCCAGCCGCACCTTCCGATACGGCTACCTTGTT
>NZ_JACSKB010000014.1:0-342 GCF_018617335.1 Exiguobacterium sp. s63
GCGAGCAACGCAAACGGTCGTCATCTGGCGGTCGTTTGTCTTCTTCCAAGGCCACGACGGACGAAGAAAAAGCTCGGTATTTACTTTGACTCGATGTTTTAGGGGAAAGGGAAGGTAAACGCCGAGATCATCCTCCTCGGGCCGCTGTTCAACATCCGTTCCGTTCGTCAGACCGTGAAGGATGGATGGTGTCGACTTGTTGATCATTAGATCCGCCCCCTGTGTGTTCTTCTCACACCATTATATGGGACGGAGGACAAAAGGTGACCAAGAACGGGCAGGCGAGACTCCTGAGGGAATAGCAAGCAAAGGGAGACCCAGCAGTGACGCAGTCGCGATGCG
>NZ_JACSKB010000015.1:0-318 GCF_018617335.1 Exiguobacterium sp. s63
AGATCCCCCAACTACTTTCGGCGCTGAGACGCTTAACTTCCGTGTTCGGCATGGGAACGGGTGTGGCCGTCTCGCTATCGCCACCAGACAAATATTATATTAACATTATCTTAACATAATGTCAATATGTTTTTTTGAGATTGTTCTCTCAAAACTGAGGATTCATCAACACAAACCATAGACTAGATCAAAGCCTCGACCGATTAGTATCATTCAGCTCCACGTGTCGCCACGCTTCCACCCATGACCTATCTACCTCATCGTCTCTGAGGGGTCTTTCTTGATTGCTCAAAGGGAAATCTCATCTCGGAGGGGGCT
>NZ_JACSKB010000016.1:0-272 GCF_018617335.1 Exiguobacterium sp. s63
CGCACCATATGCACCCTTAGCTCAGCTGGATAGAGCGTTAGACTACGAATCTAAAGGCCGGGAGTTCGAATCTCTCAGGGTGCACCATTTTAACGGGAAGTAGCTCAGCTTGGTAGAGCACTTGGTTTGGGACCAAGGGGTCGCAGGTTCGAATCCTGTCTTCCCGACCATTTATTTTTTGGTCTTTGAAAACTGAACGATGAGGCAAAAATAAGTTTTACCATTTTTGAATGAAGCGCAAGCTTCGTCAATTTAAGAGCTATATCAAATTC
>NZ_JACSKB010000017.1:0-255 GCF_018617335.1 Exiguobacterium sp. s63
TGTTCGTCGCGTCCTTCATCGGCTCCTAGTGCCAAGGCATCCACCGTACGCCCTTTCTACCTTGATCTAGCGTCTAAGACACACGGTCCTCACGGACCATATGTGAAATTGGTTTTTGATGTCTTGATGAATCTTCAGTTTTCAAGGAACAATCGAGGGACGAACCCTCAAAACTGAACGATGGGCAATGCCACATGGGCATTTTCCTTAGAAAGGAGGTGATCCAGCCGCACCTTCCGATACGGCTACCTTGTT
>NZ_JACSKB010000005.1:0-116142 GCF_018617335.1 Exiguobacterium sp. s63
GTTCCCATGCCGAACACGGAAGTTAAGCGTCTCAGCGCCGAAAGTAGTTGGGGGATCTCCCCCTGTGAGGATAGGACGTTGCCAGGCAACAACGCAGAGGACGACCGAGCATAGCGCTCGGTCGTTTTTTTGTATGTTTAAGTGTAATATTTATTTGACTAAATGACAAAAAAATATTACATTCAAATGAGAGAGAACGCTTTTTTAAGAAAGAAGGCATCTAAAAATGGTCAAAAAAACGAGCGGACAACTTTATAACCGATTAAGTGTGCTACGAGCAGAGCGGAAATGGTCACAGCAACAAGTCGCAGATTTTTTAGGGGTAAGTCGACAAACGATTGTATCGCTTGAACATAATCGATACAGTCCCTCGCTAAAATTGGCATTTGAGATTGCCATTTTATTTGATACAACAGTGCATGACGTATTTCAATATGAAAAGAAGGAGCAACCTTTATGATGTTATGGATCAACATTCTTATCTTTCCAATTTTTCTTGTCATGCTCATCATTACATTGAGGTTTTTGTTTGGAAAGGAAGGCAAGGACGAACGTGGAAAAGAAATTGCAACTACTTCTTATATGGTAGCTGCTCCGATTTTCCCCATAGGATGGTTACTTATCGAATGGTATCATCGGTGGTTACATGTCTTGTCGTTTGATGTGTATCGTGATGTGATTTCACTTCTGATTGGTTTGACGTTTATCGTTCAAGGAGTGACCATCACCGTATTAAAATATCGAATTTGATTTGGCACTCATATCGAGTGCCTTTTTTATTGGATGAAACATTTAACGAATGAAGCACGTATAGCATTGTATAGAGACAACATGATCAAACGAATGACGAATCGAAGGCATGATGACAAATGGCGTTCCAATCAATACCTTCATCAGTACAAAGAGAGGGGAAATATAATGGTAAATCTTCAACAGACTCAATTAGACTTACAACAGCGTATCGCCGAGCGCGATCGACTTGTGCGTAAGCAAGAGATACTAAACAAACAGTTGAACGAGCATGAGGCGGTGCGGAAGACACTACTCAACACATTCACGAAAGAACAACGTGATGTGTATGACCTTGAAGAATTCTCGCTCGTCAACACATGGCGAAAGTTACGTGGAACGTTTGATGAACAACGGACGATTGAAATGGAAGAGGCTGCTCGCGCTGAGCTGAAATTACGGGAACACGAAGCGATGATTGACGAATTGACGCTCGAACATCGAGATTTACAAGAACAGCTCGAGAGATATAAAGGAATCGACGCTGAATGGGAGAACTTCTTACAATCAAAAGAATCCCATCTGGTGAAAGACCCAGCTATTCGCCGAGACTTACACCATCTCACGAATCAACAAGCCGAAACGAATGAACTTCTCATCGAATATCGGGAAGCTATCGTAGCCGGTAAAGCGGCACGGTGGACGATTGCAAAAACACTCAAACATCTAGATAGTGCGAAGGGGTGGTCGACGTATGATACGTTCTTCGGGGGTGGCTTGATTGCTACAGCCATGAAGCATGAGGCGCTAGATGCTTCCGAGCAAACGATGCACGAATTACAATCTGCGTTAGAGCGTTTCTCCCGTGAATTAGCGGACGTGCAAGGGATTGTTCAGGAGTTGCATGTCGATCGAGGTTCACTCATTCAGTTCGCAGATTACTTTTTGGATGATATTTTTTCAGAATGGACGATGCATGGACGAATCAATGATTCCTTAGATCAAGTGAACGGACTGGATCAGGAAATCAGTCAGCTGATTGCTCGTATGACGAGACAAGTGGAAACGTTAGAACAGAAGCTTGACGAGACTGAAGAAAAAAGAAGACAGCTCATCCTGACACGATGAGCTGTTTGTTCATTCCAATTGTTTCAGCCGTTTGACCTAAGTGAGAACTTTACTCGTGACGAAGAATGGCGTGCAGATGAGCCTGTGAGATGAGAAGATGGATAAGTGGACATGAGATGGTTACATTTCCTTTGTACATCAAGTGTACCGAAGGGGGAGAATCATGGAACAACTGATTGAGGATATTGTACAAAGTGTGAAATCGGATCAACGGACACTGATTGCCATCTCCGGACATGGGGCGGCCGGAAAATCGACGTTGGCAGAAAAATTACGGGAACGACTCGGCGATATCAACCTGCTTCACACAGATCCATACATCATCGATTCACAGTTGCGGAAACAAACGATCCTCACGTATCAACACGATGGAACGACCCATCAGTATAAGATGACGGCGTGTCATCCGGCCGCACATCATCTGCTGTCACTCGAGCGTGACATTCGTATGATTCGAGAGGGAATCGGCTTTTACACAATCGATGTATCATATTTAGAACGTACGTGGATTGACCCGAAAAAAATGATTACGATTATTGAAGGAATGAGTGTCGCATTCCTGGATCTTTCGTCTTTTGACCAATCGATATATCTTTATACGGATGGGGAGACGGAGTTCAAGCGACGTTCGCATCGTGATATTCAGGAACGAGGGATGGAGCTGGACTATTTACACGCCTCACATGTAGAGCGACGTATTCAATATGAATTGTTCATGCATCCGTATCGCCACCACTTTCAAACCATCGTCAACACGAGTAAGAAGGAAATTCAAATTGAAAAAACCGCTCACGAGGAGCGGTGACTGCGTAGCGTATCTTGAATGCCGAGACCGAGCTGTTCCTGTTCGCGCTCGAGTTGTTCCCAGGTGAGGGAACGATGACGTAATTCGACGTCGGTCGCCATCGATTCGAGCGTTCGCTGGGTCTCGATGTTGTCGAGCCAGTAGTAGAGGTCAATCCCGTCTTCATGCAAGCGCCAAAACGATTTGACGACCTCGAACTCATCGGCCCATTCCCCGACCGGCTTGAATCCATACTTTTCAACGAATGGATACGGACGTTCTTCCCCGAGCGGGTCGATCACGTTTCGGACGAACATCGGCTCAAGTCCGGCATGAGCGGTCGCATCGAGTAATCGTTTCAGTTCAGGCATCGGTTCGATTTCGATGTGTTCGATCACGTCAAACCAAACCCGTTTGATGTCCTTGTCCCATAACGTAGCCTCTATACTATATGGGGCACCGGCAGAAGAGGGTGCGTACATCGTCAACTCGAAGGAAAACGGAACGTCTTCTTTTGCACCGGGTTCTAGTACAAGCGATAGTGGGATTGGGACTTCTTGAATATCAGCTTCTCGATTGAACTCGTTTCCTTCCATGGTGATATCTTTAAATGTCGTCAAGAAGGTCAGGGTGAGTTCCTGTAAGCGAACGACATTCGTTGTCGGGTTGGAGACGTGCAACGTACCCGTCACGGTTTGCTTCGGAATGAGTGCTGCCGGGTTAAACGTGATCTCGGCTTCGATCTCCGAAAAGAACCATTTCTTGAATCGATTTCCCCATTTAGACATGGCGGTCGCGCCCCTTTTCTCTAATAATCTATGCTGTTATATCTGTTCCCGATTCCATTTTTGAAAAAACATTAAGAAAATGGTTGCTTTTTATAACTGTCTCGCTTAATATAGAGGATGTCGAAACAATTCAAACCATCGCGGGGTGGAGCAGTCTGGTAGCTCGTCGGGCTCATAACCCGAAGGTCGTCGGTTCAAATCCGGCCCCCGCAACCAATTTTTATTTAATTTCATATGTCGTCGCGGGGTGGAGCAGTCTGGTAGCTCGTCGGGCTCATAACCCGAAGGTCGTTGGTTCAAATCCAGCCCCCGCAACCAATTTTTAAATGAGATAGCGAAACGATAGCGTTTCGTGTTTTTTTTTGCTTAAAATGAAGTGTACAATGAGTACGTATGAGAAGTGAAAAAGGAGAACCATTCATGTATACATTGATTACGCATTCTGCGGCGGAGACGCAGGCAGTGGCAGAACGTTTGGCCACACTCGTCGAAGCAGGGACGGTCATCACGTTAAACGGTGACCTCGGTGCCGGCAAAACGACGTTCACACAAGGATTCGCAAAAGGACTTGGAGTCACGCGGAACGTCAACAGTCCGACCTTCACGATTATGAAACAATACAAAGGGCGATTGCCGCTCTATCATATGGATGTCTATCGTCTCGAGGATACGGGGGATGACATCGGTCTTGAGGAATATATCAACGGTGACGGTGTCGCCATCGTGGAGTGGTCGAACTTGATCGAGTCTTCTCTTCCAGAAGAACGCTTGGCCATCACGATTGAACGGGTCGGCGACGAAGAACGCAAACTGACACTCGCTCCGACGGGTGAGCGTTACGTTCAAATCGCCAAGGAGGTGCTCGCATGAAGCAATTGATGATTGATACCGCGACGACACGTTTGTCGGTCGCGTTAAGTGAGGCTGGAGAGATTCAAGCAGAAGCAACGGTCATGGTCTCAAAAAACCATGCGGTCACACTCATGCCGATGATTGAACAGCTCATGGCAGCGGTCAAGTGGACACCGAACATGCTCGAGCGCATCGTTGTCACGACAGGACCCGGGTCGTATACGGGAATTCGCATCGGAGTGACGACGGCGAAGACACTCGCTTATACGCTTAATCTTCCACTCATCGGCGTGTCCGCTCTTCAACTTATGGCAGCAGCCCCGAATACGGAATTGCCGGTCGTCTCATTGATTGACGCGCGCCGTGGCAATGCCTATATCGGGTATTATCAGCACAACAAAGCACTGACGCACGATCAGCACGCCTCGGTCGCAGATTGGTTGCGACTGAATAGTCAAGGTCGCTTCCTTGTCGTCGGAGACGTGGAACCGTTCCGTGACGTGTTAAGTGAATATGACTATATCGAGGCATCGGCTGCCCATCGATACGGGCGTGCGAGTGATTTGGTCGTCTTTAGCGATGAAACGAGCGATGTCCATGCGTTTGAGCCGGAGTATTTGCGACTCGCCGAGGCGGAAGCGAAATGGTTAGAGGGACAAAACAATGGCTGACGTGAAAATTCGTCGGATGACGTGGCTCGATGTCGAGGAAGTGACGAAAGTCGAAGAAGCGTCGTTCGCCATTCCGTGGACTAAAGAGGCGTTCATGAATGAGATGCTTCGAAATGAACAGGCCGTTTATTTTGTCGCGGTCCATGACAAACGGGTCGTCGGGTTTGTCGGCGTTTGGACAATCGTCGATGAAGGACATATCACAAACATTGCCGTCTTACCTGAGTTTCGTGGACAGGGCATCGGCAATCAATTGTTGGCGGAACTTGTCGCGTTCGCCAAGTCAAAAGGACTCGTCGGATTGACGTTAGAAGTCCGCGTGTCGAACGTCGGCGCGCAAAAACTGTATGAGCAGTTCGGTTTTATGCAAGCCGGTCGGAGAAGACGCTACTATCAGGATAATAATGAAGACGCCTATATTTATTGGGCGAAGTTAGGAAGTGAGTCAGAATGAACACATCACTGATTCTCTCGATCGAGTCGAGCTGTGACGAGACGTCTGTTGCGCTCGTCAAAGACGGGAAGACGTTATTGTCGAACGTCGTCTCTTCTCAAATCGAGAGTCATAAACGATTTGGTGGCGTTGTCCCTGAAGTGGCGTCTCGTCATCATGTGGAACGGATCACGTACGTGATTGACGATGCATTGAGTGAGGCAGGCGTGACGATGGAAGATGTCGATGCGGTCGCGGTCACACAAGGACCGGGTCTCGTCGGTGCCCTTCTCGTCGGGATCAGTGCGGCCAAAGCATTGGCGTTTGCCCATCAAAAACCACTCATCGGCGTCCACCATATTGCGGGTCATATTTACGCGAACGAACTCGTCGAAGAGATGCAGTTCCCACTCGTCTGTCTCGTTGTCTCTGGTGGACACACAGAGCTCGTCTATATGCCAGAACACGGTGTCTTCGAAGTCATCGGGGAGACACGTGACGATGCAGCGGGTGAGGCGTACGATAAGGTCGCACGCACGCTCAGTCTCCCATATCCGGGAGGTCCTGCGATTGACCGCTTGGCTGCAGTCGGGAAAGACACGTACAACTTTCCACGTGTTCGTCTCGAACCGGGTAGCTTTGACTTCAGTTTCAGTGGCTTGAAGTCATCGGTCATCAACGCCGTACACAATGCGGAACAACGAGGCGAGACGGTCATCCCTGAAAACTTGGCAGCGAGCTTCCAGGCGAGTGTCGTCGAAGTGCTCGTCGAGAAAGCGATTCGTGCCGTGAAGGAAAAAGGGGCGAAGCAATTGCTCGTCGCAGGTGGTGTCGCGGCGAACCGTGGCCTCCGCGCAGCGCTTCAAGAAGCGGCTTCAGCTGAAGGGATTCAACTCGTCATCCCACCGCTTGACCTATGTGGGGACAACGCGGGCATGATCGGGGTGGCGGCTCATCACGCGTATGTGCGCGGGAAGCGCGATACACTAGCGATGAATGCGGTTCCTGGGTTATCCTTAGAAGAGAGCATGACAGTCTAGGGGGAAATAGAGACATGACGAAACGCATCATCATTGGAGGACTCATCGTACTACTCGTCGTTGCGACATTCTTACAAGTACGTGAGATCATCCGCGCTTACAATATCGCCTATCAAGAAGAAATTGTGCCAGAAGAGACACGAGTGAAGTCATTGACTGGAGAAGACACATTGGAGGGCATCGGTCGCGTGACCGGAGAGAATACCTTAATCGAGTCACTATACGGCTACACAAGCGTCGTCGATCAAGAGCCAGAGCGTGTGATCGTCGTCGATCGTAATCTCGGGGTACAGACAAAAGCGAGCGATGCTTATTATGAAATCGAGCGGGGTCGCGAGGCAACGGAAGAAGAAGCGGCGAAGTTTGATGATTTGATTGAAGAGCTCGACGATCAGCAACTGTTCGCACAAGTCATCTCGACACATGAAGCACGCTATGTGACGAATGGCGAAAAGCCGATGACGTTCTATAAGGTGTTCACACGTGACGTCGATACGAACGAGGCTGTCTTCTTCATCGCTGAGGACGGGACGAAGCTCGACTTCCACACGATTGGATTCCAACCGTTACGATATTTCTAATATAAAGAGAGGCCAGCGTATTCAAAACGCTGACCTCTTTTTTCATGCCTTCAAATTGGCAACAATCTTCCCGACGACGTGTCGGTCTGAGAGTTCGACCAACTTCTTCGGGATGTCCGTGAATGGGATCGTCTCTTGAATCATCGGTTGAATCTCGCCCGCTGCAAGCAGTTCGAGCATGTGCGTGCCGATGCGGACGATGTTCGCCTCGCTCACGCGGTCCTGTTGATGATGAATCGCATTGAGGGCGACCTCATGGTAGGAAATGACACGTGTGAACGGTTTAATGACACTCATGTCAGGGGCTCCGGCGATATGGGCGATGTGTCCGTTATAGGCGATGACTTCGAGGGAAGCGGTCGCCGTCTCACGACCGACGGGATCGATGACGGCATTGACACCGTGACCGCTCGTCAGTTCCATCACTCGTTGTTGCCAGTCTTCCGTATTGTAATCGATTGCTTCGTCGGCTCCGAGCTGTTTGACCCAGTCATGGTTGCGCGCTGAAGCGGTCGTGATGACGCGTTTCCCGAGATACTTCGCCAGTTGAATGGCAAAGCCGCCAACACCACCGGCACCCGCGTGAATGAGGATCGTGTCGATCGCATTCATCGGAAGTTTTTCAAAGATGGCTTGGTACGCCGTAAATCCAGCTGTCGGTAAGGCGACCGCATCAGCGAACGAGACGGATTCTGGAATCGGGACGACCATGTGCGCCTTGGCACGAGTGAACTCGGCAAAGCCACCCCATTCATTCCAGTTGCTGTGGTAAAGGACGCGGTCACCGACTTGTACATTCGTCACGTCATCCGCGACAGCGGCGATTGTACCCGCGACATCGAGCCCGAGGACGTGAGGGTATGACCATTCGGGTTTGCCGTTGGTCGCCGTTTTATAGTCAACCGGGTTCAGTCCTGCATATTCTCCCTCAATCAATACCTCGCCGGAACGAAGCGTCGGTGTATCGACCTCCTCGATTCGCATCGTCTGCCATGTGTTCGGTTCGTGTAGTAATAAAGCTTTCATCAACTATCCACTCCTTATAAATTTATTTATCGATATATCCTTTAAACGTTATTTGTCTTATGATTTACTGCCTTTTATACTGAAGATAACGAATACAAAAGGAGTTTACACAGATGATTGATTTTGAATGGTATCGCAGTTTTATCCACGTGTACCAACAACGTTCCGTGTCGGCAGCGGCGCGTGTCCGCTTTTTGACCCAACCGGCTGTCAGCCAGCATATCGCCGCACTCGAAGCGGAACTCGAGACGTCCCTCTTCACACGAGCGCCACGTCAGATGATTCCGACGGATGCGGGGAAGGAACTATACACGCAAGTGGTCGGCTTGATCGACCGTCTCGAGGAATTATCGCTTGAGATGAAATACGTCTCAGGGGAACAACCGCGTCCTGTCCTCAAGTTCGGTGGACCGACCGAGTTCGTCACACATGAGATTATACCCGCTTTGCCGCTTGATGCTGCACAGTACATCGCAGATTTCGGGATGACAGCAGATTTGATCAAACGCTTGGCGGACGGGGAGCTCGACTTTGTCATCGCGACGAAGCGGATGGAGGAGCCAGGAATTCAATATGTCCCGATTGCCGACGAATCGTTTTTGTTAGTGGCACCGAACGATTGGGAAATACCAACCGACGAGTTAAAAGACTGGATGGACCGTCAGCCGTGGATCAGTTATGGATTGGAGCTTCCCATCATCCGTCGTTACTACCAGACACAGTTCGGGGAACGCCCAGACATCCGTCCGGAAATGATCCTACCGAACGTCGACGCCATCCTTGCGGCAATCGAATCGAAGTGTGGCATTAGCATTTTGCCGAATTATTTGATTCGGCATGCACTCGAGCGAGGAACGGTTCAAGTCGTGGCGCCTGAGCGTTTTGCGACGAACGTCATTTACCTCGCGCACCGGACAGAGTCGAAGCATGACCCTGTCATCAATCAAGTCATCCGAGCGCTCCAAGATGCAAAATGAAGTAGGACCCACGTGGGCCCTACTTTTTTCAATTAAGTAAGCTCTTCTAAAAATTGAACGTCGCGACTAGCGAGAAGCGGCTCTGCTTCTTGGCGATACGTTTGATAGTGGGGTGAGGCGATATGCGCATCGAGTGCCGCCTTGTCGACCCACTTTTCGTAAAAGACGAACGTGTCGGGGTTGTCTTCGACACGATGTAACGTATAGAAGACGCAACCTGCTTCGGCGCGTGATGGGGTGACGACTTGACGTAAGTGTGTCTCAAGTTCTGCCCCAAGACCAGCCTTCGCTTGAATCTGAGCTAAGATGGTGATCATCTTTATTCCTCCTCATCTATAAAACCCGCCTGTTTGGACAGGCGGGTCATTCTCTTCTATCGACTGGCAACGAGAAAGAATCGATTAGTTTAATGTGTTGATGACGGCTTTTGCGACAGCAACGGTTGATTGTGGGTTTTGGCCTGTCACCAAGTTTCCATCGACTTGAACGTTTTCTGTGAAGTTGTCTGCGAGCACGATGTTCGCACCGAGTTCACGAAGACGCGTTTCAAGTAGGAACGGCATGTAGATATCAAGACCTGTCGCACGTTCTTCTTCATCCGTGAACGTCGCAATCGTTTTACCGTTCACGAGTGGTGTGCCGTCAGACAATGTCGCACCGACAAGACCAGCTGGACCGTGGCAGACGGCAGCAACTGTTTTACCTGCTTCAAATAGTGAACGGATCGCAACATTCAACGTTTCGCTTTGTGGAAGGTCGAACATCGTTCCGTGACCACCTGGCATGAAGATGGCATCGAATTGATCGAAGTTGGTGATCGTCTTCAAATCGATTGTGTCTTCAAGAAGGGGAACCGTCGCTTGAATGTCAGCTGGTACTTCTCCTTCTAAACTGCGTGCGTCGATTGGAGATTGACCACCGTTCGGGCTAGCGACCGTGATGTCATATCCTTGTTGTTTGAACTCGAGGTATGCCTCACCGAACTCGGATAACCAAATTCCAGTCGCATGACCTTCCTTCATTTCTTTTGCGTTCGTCACGACCATTAATACATGTTTACTCATCTGTCATTCCTCCTAAGAAATAATCCGGGGTTTCGGTACGTGACTAGAATAACGCGCACTCTAACGAAAAACAAATTAAGAAAAAGTACCTTATCTATAAATATATTTATACATAAATGAAAAAGTCGTCCCCTTCGAAAAGAGGACGGTCTGTTCACGCTTTTGGTTGTCGATAATTCTCTCGATGCCACGTATTGATGCGGCTCACGATAAACACAAGAAGGGCGAGGATCCACATGAAGAGCGTCTCTTCATAGAAGTGGGCCCATACCGATCCAGGCGCATAGAACGTATGAACGGTCACATCGACCGGCCAGACGACGATCCGGATGAAGAGCGTGCTCATGAGTAGTCCGCTGAAGAGACTGAGCAAGATTCCAGGCCACGTCTGGATGATAAAACCGATGACGACAGGTAGGAAGAAAAAGAGAATAGACGGGACGATTGTCGGCTCCCCGCGGATGAGTTCAGACACGAACTCGGTCCCGGTCGGCACGATATAAGCGAGTCCCGTGAGGAACGCTTGAATGAACTCGATTCGCATGGCACGGGTACGCATCATGTATGGAGTTCCTCCCATTCCGCATAAAGCGCGGTGATCGATTCTTTCGCTGCATCCGATTCAGTCGATAATTCTTGGGCGCGGGCGAAGTCGTTGAAGACGTCCGGCTCACAAAGCAACTGTTCAATCTCGTCTAGACGATTCTCATGTTGCTCGATTGCCAGTTCAATCTCTTCGATGCGCTGTTTGATGCGGCGCTCTTCCCGTTGCTGTTCTTTATCGGCGCGCTGTTTTTTCACGACGACCTGCTTCGTCTCTTCACGGGCGAGTCGCGCGAGTTCCTCGAATTCTTCTTTCTTCTCGACATAGTACGAGTAGTCGCCGAGATACTCGTCGATGCCGTTCGGCGTGATCTCTAGCACACGCGTCGCGAGACGGTCGATGAAGTAGCGGTCGTGCGAGACGAAGAGAATCGTGCCCGGATAGTCGAGAAGGGCATTCTCTAAAATCATCTTCGAGTCGAGGTCCAAGTGGTTCGTCGGCTCGTCCAGGATGAGGAGGTTCGGTTGCTCAAGCTTCAGCTTGGCCAACGTGAGGCGTGCCCGTTCGCCACCGGATAGTTCATGGACACGTTTCATGACGTCATCGCCGCTGAAGAGGAACTGTCCGAGAAGACTCCGAACTTCTTGCTCGCGCATGAGCGGCCAGTCGTTCCAAATCTCATCGATGACACGGTTCGCGTCAGACAAGTTCTGTTGCTCCTGGTCATAGTAGCCGATTTCGACGCCGGTCCCGTAACGGATCTCACCCGTGAGGGCGGCTTGTTGTTTCGTCAACACTTTGAGAAGGGTCGACTTTCCGACCCCGTTCGGACCAACGAGCGCGACGGATTCCCCTCGCTGTAGCTGGAAACGGAGATTTTGGGCGATCGGTTCTTCATACCCGATGGCGAGGTCACTCGCGCTCAACACATCGTTCCCACTCTGTCGTTTGATGGAGAAGGAGAGGACGGCGCTGCGTTCGTCGCCATCCGGAGCATCGAGACGATCGACTTTCTCGAGACGTTTCCGCACGCTTTGCGCCCGTTTCGTCGTCGTCGCCCGAGCGATGTTTCGCTGAATGAAGTCTTGCATCTTGGCAATTTCTTCTTGTTGCGATTCGAACTGTTTCTTCTCTTGTTCGTAGAGAGCGGCCTTCTGTTCGAGATACTTCGTATAGTTCCCGACGAAGCGACGACTCCGGTGACGTGACAGCTCATAGACGACCGAGACGACGCGGTCGAGGAAATAGCGGTCGTGGGAGACGATGAGGACGGCACCTTTATAGCCGCTCAAATACTTCTCAAGCCAGGCAAGCGTCTCGATGTCCAAATGGTTCGTCGGCTCGTCCAAGATAAGCAGGTCAGGACTTTGAAGGAGCATCTTCGCCAAGGCGAGACGTGTCCGTTGTCCACCAGAGAGCGTATCGATGCGACGTTCGAAGTCGTCCGGATAGAATCGCATCCCGTGAAGGACCGAGCGGATCGTCGCTTCATATTGGTAACCACCGCGCTCTTTGAATGTGTGCTGCTCTTCATCATAAGAGGAGAGAAGACGTTCGTATGCAGCGGCGTCATTTAGGATTCGTTCGGAGCCCATGTCAGCTTCCATGCGACGGAGCGTCTTCTCTTGCTCAATCAAGTCTGTGAAGACGGTGAGCATCTCGTTCCAAATCGTCTCGTCAGATTCTAACCCTGAGTCTTGGGCGAGATAGCCAATCGTGACGTCTTTTGGCTTCATGATGTCCCCGGAGTCATAGTTGTATTCACCAGCGATGACCTTTAAAAGCGTCGACTTACCGGCCCCGTTACGACCGACGAGCGCGACACGTTCGCCTTCCTGGATTTCGAGTTTTACGTTTTCTAAAATCGGCTCGACGCCGAAGGATTTGGATAAGTTATTGACTTGCAGTAGGATCAAGTGAAAAAACCCCTTTCTCTCTATTTAGTATACTGTATTTTTCAGCGATTTTAGGTATATTCGTTGAGTGGTCATGTGAATTCGTTTACAATCAAGGTGTATGAAATTCAGATTCGTTTGTAACGTGTCGTAAAAAGGAGGCTCTTTCCGTTGAGTCAAAACGAACCAAAGATTCCACAAGCGACAGCCAAACGGTTGCCACTATACTATCGATTTATTCAAAGCCTGCACGCGTCAGGGAAACAACGTGTCTCTTCAGCAGAACTGAGTGAGGCGGTCAAGGTCGATTCGGCTACGATTCGCCGTGATTTCTCGTACTTCGGTGCGCTCGGTAAAAAGGGATATGGCTATAACGTGCAGTATCTGTTAGACTTTTTCCGAAAGACACTGAATCAGGACGAGATTACGAATGTCGCCTTGGTCGGGGTCGGTCACCTTGGGACGGCATTCGTCAACTATAACTTCCTTAAAAACAATAACACACATATCGTCGTCGGGTTCGACGCAGACGAGACAAAAGTCGGCACGACGATGTCAGGCGTCCCAATTCATCACGTCGATGAGATGGAACAGATCATGAAGCAAAACAAGATTGACGTCGCCATTTTGACGGTACCTTCTGCCTATGCGCAACCCGTCGCAGATGACTTGGTGCGCTTCGGTATCAAAGGCATCTTGAACTTCACACCGGCACGACTCACTGTACCGGACACGGTTCGCGTCCATCACATCGATTTGTCGATTGAGCTGCAGTCACTCATTTACTTTATGCAACACTATCCAACCGCTGAGGGGGTCCATCAATAATGGAATTACTAGCATCATCACTCGTCGTCGGGATTCCGGGTGGGGCGAGTCTATTCATCATCGCCATCATCGCGCTCATCATCTTCGGACCGAAGAAATTGCCGGAGTTTGGTCGCGCGGCCGGACAGACGCTTCGTGAGTTCAAAAATGCAACGAACGGCATGATGAATGAGCACGAAGAGAACGACAAGAAAGCTATCGAAAAGAAAGAGCAGTAAGCCATGAATCATCAACCTGATCAAGAGCGGGAACTTACCGATCACTTGACAGAGCTGCGGAGACGACTGATGCTATCTGCATTTGTCGTCTTTGCCTTCTTTTTGGTAGCTTTGCCGAGTGTAAAATATGTACTCGCTTATTTGCAAGAAGATCTCGTCGAACGCGGGCTCGAACTGAACGCCTTTGGGGTCGCAGACCCACTCATGATTTACTTGAACTTGGCGCTCATTATCGGTCTGATTGCGGCGAGCCCATTCCTACTGTATCAAGTGTGGGCGTTTGTCGCACCCGGTCTGCATCCGAATGAACGGAAAGGCACGCTCGCCTATATCCCGATCATCTTCGGACTGTTCTTGATCGGCCTTGCGTTCGCCTACTACTGGTTGTTCCCGCTCGTCCTCGATATCTCGACGGACCTCGGGCAAGACCTCGGACTCGAACAAATCATCGGGGCGAACAATTACTTCACGTTCTTATTGCAACTGACGATCCCGTTCGGTCTATTGTTCCAATTGCCGGTCGTGACGATGTTCCTCACTCGAATCGGTGTCGTGACACCGTACTTCTTATCGAAGATTCGTAAGTATGCGTACTTCGCGCTATTCGTAGTCGCGGCATTCATCACACCGCCGGATTTGACGTCGCACCTCATGGTGTCACTGCCCCTCTTCTTCCTATATGAAATCAGTTTATCGATTTCACGCGTCGCCTACAAAGGGGTGCTGCGTCGGGAAAAAGAGGCGATGGTGCAAGAACAGATGGATTTAATGAAACAGATGAATGAGAAATAAAACAGGCACTTAGTCCCCGTTGTCATATTGGGAGCTAGGTGCCTGTTTTGCTTGTGTACTTAAAACGGATTATAGAAACGACTCCCATCATAGAAGGTCACGATGAACGAGAATACTGTCAACGAGAGGGCGATGCCGATGGCGATATAGTCGATTCGTGTCATCGCGCGTTGATTGTACCACGTCCGTTTTTTGTCGGCGCCGAACCCGCGTAAATCCATGGCGTTACTGACCGTCTCAATCCGTTCAAGACTCGTAAAGAGAAGCGGAATCAAGATTTGCAGACTGTGTCGGGCCCGTTTTAAGAGCGACCCTTGTGTCACCGCGACACCTCGGGCTGCTTGTGCGTCCGCAATGGTACGGAAATCTTGCTGGACATCAGGGATATAACGTAGCGCGAGCGAGACGGCGAATGCGACTTTATAGGGCACACCGATTCGATTCAAGGAAGACGCGAATTCGGTTGGATGCGTCGTGACGAGAAACAAGACGGCAATCGGGACAATCACGCTATATTTTAAAATGAGGTTGAACATATAGAACGCTTGCTCTGCTGTGAGGGTGAAGCGCCCAATTCCCTCGAATAACAGATGACGCGTCTCATAGATGGTGACACCTTGTTCCGGTTCAAACAAATAGACAGCAAGTGCATTCAGTAAGACAAAGATTGCGGTGAAGACAAGAACGAACCGAACTTCTTTGAATCGGATTTGTGATATCGAGAAGAGTCCGATGCTGAAAAGACCTAAGACGAGTAGAACCCGTGTGTCATACGTGAACATTGTGGCGGTCGTGAACAAGATGAAGCCGATTAATTTGGTCGTCCCCCTCAAGCGGTGGATGGGAGACGGTTTATCGATATAGCCGAGCATTTCTACTGCCATTGTTTCCGATCCTTTCGTTCAGCTCTGATCACAGCCGACAAGAGCGGTTTGACATCCACATCGAGATGTCGCGCGACTGTGAACAGAGACGTTTGTTTTAAATGGGCATGGTGCAACAAGTTTTCTTGAAGCAGGAGCGACAGCGGGTCACCCGCATAGCGAATGCGCCCTCCATGGAGCAGACAGACTTGATCACTGTATTCGAGAACGAGATGCATGTCATGCGTGATGATGAGAAGTGTCATCCCGTCCTGTTTCAGGGCCTCTAAGAAGTCCATGATTTCCGAGTAATGACGATAATCTTGACCAGCTGTCGGTTCATCCAGAATCAAGACATCGGGTTGGCGAACGAGGATGGAGGCAATCGTCACACGTTTCTTTTGTCCAAAGCTAAGTGCTTGGATTGGCCAATTACGAAACGGATAGAGACCACAGCGACGAAGCGTCTGTTCAAGACGCTCGGACTCCTCTTCATCACTCAATCCGAGCGCCTGCATTCCGTAACGCACTTCTTCATGGACCGTTTGTTTTGAAATCATATGGTTTGGATTTTGGAGGACAAAGCCGACCTTTTTTGCGCGATCGGCGATGGACTGATTCGTAATGTCCTCGCCATTCAATCGAATGGTGCCGGAACTGACACGCTTATAACCGCTCAACAGTTTGGCAAGCGTCGACTTTCCTGCTCCGTTTTGACCGACGAGTGTCGTCAGTGTCCCTTTTTCAAAGGTGGCATCAATGCGTTCGAGAACAGGCTGCTCTTGATGATAGTGGAACTGTACGTGTTCTAATTCGAGCAGTGGTGACGTTGGTTGATGAATGGTCACTGCTTCTTCTTCAAGTTTAGTCAAAATCGGTTCACGTTCGAAACGTGTGACAAACGTCTCGAGATCGCTTGGACGATCCTGTGGTTGAACGGCGATGTCCGCCCAGCGCGCAGCACTTACATACAAGGGTTCGCGTAAAAAGGCGTTCATCAAACTATCGTTACTCAAGATGGCATCCGGATGGTCGTCCGCGATGATGGTACCATCGACCATCACGATGATGCGGTCGAAAGGAATGGAGAGCACGTCTTCGATGCGATGTTCGACGACAATCAGCGTACGTCCCGTCTCTCGTTGCAACCGATCGAGCAAGGCCATCGCTTCACTACCGGCGACCGGGTCAAGATTGGCGAGCGGCTCATCAAATAATAGGACGTCTGCTTCCTCAACGAGGACACCTGCCAACGCGACCCGTTGTCGTTGACCGCCTGACAGCTCGTTCAATCGGGAATCGATGAGATGGTCGACATCGGTCAACTTTGCTACGCGCTCGACGATGTGTGACATTTCCGGCCGTGCGACCCGTTTGTTTTCCAGTGCGAACGCAATATCTTCCCCAACCGATAATCCGACGAACTGTGCGTCCGGGTCTTGAAGCACCGTTCCAATCTGTTTGGAACGGTCGAAGAGTGACAACTCACGTGCATCCATATCGTTGATCCGAACGTTGCCCTCCCACGTCCCGGGGTAAGAAAAAGGGATCAGTCCATTGATACATTGGGCCAGCGTACTTTTTCCAGACCCGGAAGGTCCGACGATGAGAACGCGTTCTCCTTCTTGAATCGATAAGTTGATTTGCCGTAGCGTTGGTTCGGACTGGCTACGGTAGGTGAATGAAAAATGATCAAACTCAATGATTGTCTTCAAACTCTTGACCTCCATACAAAAGGGCTGAAGTCATGTGTGACATGATGCCAGCCCATCGTCATTATGCTTCTCGTTTTAAACTTCCTGCCTGGCTTCGTGTTTTTGCGTAAGTGACAAGGAGTAATGTCCCGATGACACCGACTGTCAAAATATTCGAAGTGGCTGCCACAGCACCTTGTACGAACACTTTGTTCGCTGGTTCAGCGTAAATCAAGATATCAAGGACCGGTGCGATGACAATCCATCCGATGGCTTGTACGACAGCTTGAGTCACATTGAACAAAATGATTTTTTTAGTCGTCAAACCACCTTCCTCAAGACGAATGCGATTGGCGACGAGACCGATTCCGAGACCGACAAAACCTGAAACGATGACCCAGCTCCACCAAGGGGATCCATACAGAATCGCATCTTTCAGCGCGTGACCGATTAAACCGATCAATCCAGCTGTGATGGGACCGAATAAGACAGCCATAAACGCAAGAAATGCGTAGGCGGTTTCAATTGACGTGTTCGGCACACCTGTCGGGATAGCCGCAAAGCGACTGAGGATGATGAAAACGGCTGCGCCGATTCCTGTTGCGACGATTTGTTTCGTTGTGAATGAGTTCATGAATTTTTCCTCCTTAAATTTGTTGTAAGCGAACTTTCCAATCATTCCCGATACCGATATCAAAAGCGTGAGCAAAAGATCCTTGATTTAGAGCGATGGCGATTTGGTCGAGCGAGTTGATGTAGACGACTCCTGAACCGACTGGAACATCTGCGAACGAGCGACCGAACGATAAGGTTTGTTCGTAAACCGTACGTTCTCGGAACGAAATCGTGACAATGACACGATGACCGATATCAACGCCAGCCTGTCGGACGAGTTGAACCGGAATATTCGTCCAGACGTTCCCGAAACGGATATCTAAGATCTCGACAATCCCTTCAACCGCATCCTCATCACGTGTGGCGGGTGTCCGGTCAAGTAAGACGATTTCGTCAAGCGGGATGAGCGGTCCGACTTCCTCGAACGTGATGTCATGACTGGACAACCGCGCTCCTGTGAAGGCGAAAATGTCACGGCCATGGAACGTGTAGGATTCCCCCATGCGCGGTAGCCTGTGCGTTTTGTCATCCAACTCCCGAACTTCTGCAAGAAGCCCTGCTTGCCAAAGATGTGTCAACGTCCCGTTATCGGGAGTGATGACATATTGATTGGCATGCGTTCGTGCGACGACACTCTTTCGGTTCGAACCGACACCCGGGTCCACGACCGATACGAATACCGTCTGCTCGGTCCAGTAGGGGACGGTCTGAACGAGGCGATAGGAGGCCTCCCAAATATGAAACGGTGGGATGTCGTGTGTTAAATCAAAGATACGAATGCTAGGATTAATGCTGTGTGCTACACCGTACATCGCGCTGACTGCTCCATCACTTACTCCAAAATCTGATTGCAAAACCAATGCTTCCGTCATTTCCGTCTCCTCCTTCCGGGCGGACCCCATAAAAAAGACATCTCGCCCTCATTACGCAGGACGTGATGTCTGATCACGTGGTACCACCTTTGTTCGTGATCCGATTCGCATCGAATCACCTCAAGGAGTTCGAGACTCCGTGGAATGATATCGGTATCCGTCATACCGGTCGATTCTAATGGCGAGCGGACTCGCGTTCTTCCGACTGCTCCGGGACCATCTTTGAGTGTGAGATTCGCCTCATTTCCAGCAACAGAAGCTCTCTATACAATCTCGTTCACTCGCTCTTCCCATCTATGCATCTTTTATGAGAAATCTGAAAATTTAAATTTATCTTACATCCGACTGTAACCGTGTGCAAGTCTTTTTTTATAAGCGTCCGCATAATCTTTTCAAAAAGCCTGTTCAAACTTTAGACACTTTTACGTGAAATAGTGAGCATAGTCATTGAACCTTATATTGTGAAATAGTACACTAAGGTCAAGAAGTAAATGTGATATTTATCACAATGTGAAAACGAAACGTACTGTCTAACATAAAAGGAGAGACGACTCATATGAAAATCGCAGTCATCGGATGTACACACGCAGGAACAGCAGCAGTCAAAGGGTTACTCAATCGATACAATAATCTCGACATCACCGTTTACGAGCGGAACGACAACGTCAGCTTCCTCTCGTGTGGGATTGCGCTCCATGTCGGTGGGGTCGTCCAACGTGCAGAAGAATTATTCTACTCCTCTCCACGTGAGCTTGAAGAACTCGGAGCGACCATGCGCATGAAACATGATGTCTTGTCCATCGACGCCGAAGCGAAGACGGTCCACGCCAAAAATCTCGAGACCGGGGAAGACGTGCACGACACGTATGACCGCTTGATCGTCACGACGGGTTCATGGCCGATTGTCCCAACACTTCCAGGAATCGAAATGAATGGAATCGAACTCTGTAAAAACTATGCGCACGCACAACGCATCATCGAGCGCGCGACAGATGCGACGAAGATTGCCGTCATCGGGGCAGGTTATATCGGAGTCGAACTCGTCGAGGCGTTCGAAGCATACGGGAAACATGTTACATTCATCGATAGTGCCGACCGCATCTTGAACAAATACCTCGACAAGTCGTTCACAGATTCATTAGAAGCGGACATGACTAGTCGCGGAATCGACCTCGAACTCGGTCAGACGGTCGAAGCGTTCCGTGGTACAGAAGGAAACGTCACACATGTCGTGACAGACAAAGGCGAATTCGAGGCGGATCTCGTGATCCTCTGCGTCGGATTCCGTCCGAATACAGGACTCCTCGAAGGACAGGTCGATATGCTCGGGAACGGTGCCATCATCGTCGACGAATACATGCGCACGAGCAACCCGGACATCTTTGCGGCAGGGGACAGCTGTGCCGTCTACTACAACCCGGCACGCACACATGCCTACATCCCGCTTGCAACGAACGCTGTCCGTATGGGAACGCTCGTCGCGGAAAACATGATGCAACCACGTGTCCGCTACCAAGGGACACAAGGAACGTCAGGACTTCGACTCTATGACTGGAACATTGCGTCGTCTGGTCTGACGGAAGAAGCGGCATCCCTTTTCGGACTCGACGTAGAAAGTGTCGTCATCGAGGATGCATATCGTCCGGAGTTCATGCCGACCGCAGAGAAAGTCGAATTCAAACTCGTCTATGAGACAGGAACACATCGCATTGTCGGTGGACAAGTGTTATCAAAAGCGGATTTGACACAAGCGGTCAACACGCTCTCCCTCGCCATCCAAAACGAGATGACGGTCGAAGAGCTCGCGTACGTCGACTTCTTCTTCCAACCTCACTACAACAAGCCATGGCACTTCTTGAACAGCGGAGCGCTTGAAGCGATGAAAGATAAAGTGAATGCCTAACAAAAAAACGCGGAAGCTAACAGCTTTCGCGTTTTCTTATAGATAGCGAGGTGCATCTTTCATGGAATTCGTTAAGATCATATAAAGAAGGAAACTCCCAGGGAGAATCAAAAAGATGAGTCGAACTCCGATTGAAGAAATACCAAAGTATTCAGCAATCCCACCGCATACTCCAGACAGAGAGCGGTCCGTCGCGGACTTACGAAGTGTACGTTGCATAGCAAAGCTCCTTTTGAGTTGATATGTAAATTTTACCATATGAATGTATGAAAAAGCGCACCAATGCAATTGGCGCGCTACTGATTATTTCAAAATGTCGACGAGTTCATCGAGCACTTGGTTGGCAGACAAGACGCCACCCGACGTGTTCCAAATGTCATCACTGACTTCTGTCACTTCCCCTGCTTTGACAGCATCGAGGTCTTTCCACAACTGGTTCGATTGCCATTCTTCGGCTGTCTTCGACCCGTCGGCCCCACCATACGTGAAGTAGATAATATGGTCGCCAGCCATCTCTGGGATGCGTTCCATCGTGATTTCTTCAGCGAACTCGGTACGATCTTGCGAAGCTGGGCGTTTTACTCCGACATCTCCTAAGATGACACCCGAGAAGCTATCCGTGAAGTAAATGCGTGACGCACCAGGAAGGAAGCGGACGACCGAAAGTTCTTTGTTCACGGCGTCTCCGAGTTCAGCCTTTGTGTCTTCGACATGCTGATCGTAAGCTGCCAACACTTCGTTCCCTTCTTCTTCAAGGTTGAGTGCGTTCGCATAAAGGGCGAAGTTCTCTTGCCAATCACCTTTGAGCGTCTCGGACATGACCGTTGGTGCAATGGCGTTCAATTTGTCATAAATATTTTCTTGGCGCAGTTTCGTTCCGATGATGAGATCGGGTTTCAGTTTTGCGATGGCCTCTAAATTGACTTCGCTTTCTGTCCCGACTTCTGTGACGTCTGTCATCTCGGACTCAATGTGCGGGTACCACGGGTCGCCGTTCCATGATTTGACGGCTCCGACTGGTTTGACGTCGAGGGCGAGAAGGGCTTCTGTCCCTTCATTCGTCAAGACGACGACGCGTTCCGGATTTTCAGGTACGTCGGCCGTTCCCATTGCGTGCTCGATCGAGCGAGTCGCCGCATCTGAACTTGTATCGTTATCTGTATCGTCTGACCCACCGCAAGCGGCGAGGACGACAGTTAAGCAAAGCGTAAGTAACGCAAGCATCCACTTTTTCATTTAAAATTCTCCTCTATGTAAGTGATTTTCCTACATGACTATAAATGATAATGATTCTCACTGTCAACCCCTTTTTCTGGAACGTAATATTTGCTATGGTAGGAAAGGAAAGAAGTGAGAACATGAAAAAACCTTGGATCAAATTACTTTTCTTGATCATTTGTTTACCTATCTTAAGTTATATTTCATTGCGCGTTGGAGTGATCGCCGTCAGTCATGAAGATGTGATAATGTTCCAAACGGACGAGTCATCACAAGCGATGATTGCGTTGGCAGACAATCGTATCCCACGGACGGTCGTCGCGCTACTCGTCGGTAGCGTGCTCGGTCTCGCTGGGCTCATCTTTCAACTCGTGACCCGTAACCCACTCGCATCTCCTGATATTTTGGCGGTAAACGCCGGAGCGAGTCTGGCCATCGTGCTCGTGACGCTTTTTGGGTTCAGTAGTATCGCCTCGTTCACGACAGCCTCGCTCATCGGAGCGTTTATTGCCGGCGTGATTGTCTATCTACTGAGTGCGAATGGTGGGAACGTCATGTATATGACACTTGCTGGTGCATCGCTCGCTGCTCTATTCAGCTCATTCACTCAGTCGATTATCGCGTATGAGGAAGGCGCGCTCGATGAGGTACTGTTCTGGTTGACCGGATCGGTCGCTGGACGATCGCTCACGCTCGTCGAGACGTTGTTGCCATGGATGGTAGGGGCGGTCATTCTCGTTCTCTTGCTCAGTAAAGAGTTAGAGACGTTATCGCTCGGAGACCAGGTCGCCCGTTCACTCGGACAAAATGTCGGCATCATCAAGTTCGTCGCCGTGACGCTCGCCGTCGTGCTCTCCGCATTCGGGGTAGCACTTGCCGGACCAATCGCATTTGTTGGTCTGCTCGCTCCCCATTTGGCGAAATATCTATTCGGGACGGCCTTTTTCGCTCGTCTCGCCGGAAGTGCCCTCATCGGTAGCGTTCTGTTGCTTGCGGCTGATATTCTGGGACGCATCATCCTGTTCCCACGCGAAGTGACCGTTGGGGTCGTACTCGCCGTCATCGGTGGAGCATTCTTCATCTATCTCGTCAGTGTCAGACAAGGAGTCTTCAAATCATGAAAACCTATCGCTTTCGAAAAGGTCCTGTCTCGTTCACGCTCCGAAAGCGTGAAATCGAGTTGGCGCTTCTACTTGTCGTCGGATTGCTCGTGTCGATTTATTTCGGGCTCGCCATCGGTGACACATTCCTTAGTCCCGCCTCACTTGCTGCCCTGTTCATCGGAGCAGGGGATGCATTCGAGCAGCTCGTCGTCTTCGAGTTTCGGATGCCACGTGTGTTGATGGCAATCACTGCCGGCGCAAGTCTCGCCGTCAGCGGTCACTTGTTACAACTGACAATCAAAAACGAATTGGCATCCCCGGAGATTTTCGGGATTGTCGGAGGTGCAGGGGTTGCGACGGCCACGTTCTTCACCGTTTTCTCGGATGAGCGAACGAATCAGCTGTCAGTGCCGCTCGCCTATATCTCGATCGCTTCGTTCATTGGGGCGATCATTGTCGGCATGTTCCTCTTTTATTTATTAAAACGTGGGGTTCCACCCGTCCGTCTTGCCCTCGTCGGGATTGGGATCAGCATTTTCTCGCAAGGTCTCGTTCAGTTCATGATGCTCGCCTCGAACGTTTACCGAAAGAACGATATCCAACAATGGCTCACCGGTACCGTCTACGCCGCGACGTGGAATCAATTGAAGATTATGGTGCCGTTCGTCCTTCTCTTTTTGATGGCAGCCTTCTTGATTGAACGTCATGTTCGTCCGCTCCATATCAGTGAAGCGACAGCGACGAGCATCGGGGTACCAGTACGAGGAATTCAGCGTGGGACGTTGTTGCTTTCCTGTTTACTCGCAGGTATTGGTGTCGCCTTTGTCGGTGCAATCGGGTTTGTCGGGTTGATGGCACCTCATATCGCCCGACAAGGGTTGAAGCTCCCTTACATCTGGGCGACGCTACTTGTCGGGGCGACGATTGTCGTGTTGGCGGACGTACTTGCTCGGACGATTTTTTATCCGTATGAACTACGGACCGGCGTGATGACGGCCGTCATCGGAGCACCGTATTTCTTCTACTTACTTCGACGGATGATGAAAGGAAGCATGAGATGAACACATTTGATTTGAACCACGTAACCATCGGATATGAACAGAAGACGGTGCTCGAACAATTATCGTTCTCCATCCCACAGGGGAAAATCACCGTCCTTCTCGGCGCGAACGGCTGCGGGAAGTCAACGCTCCTCTCGACGCTTGCGAGACAGCGAGATGCACTGGGCGGAGAAATCGCATTTCGGAACAAACCGCTCGATTCGTATCGGGCGAAAGAGGCAGCTCGACTCATGGCATTCATGCCACAAGTGAACGTGGCACCGGATGGATTGACCGTCGAACAACTCGTCCGCTTCGGGCGTTATCCGTACCAGACGTTCTTCAAACGATATTCGGAAGACGATGAACGTGCGGTTGAGCGGGCACTCGCCTTCACGGATACAGTGTCGCTCCGTGACACGCTCGTTAGCAACCTTTCCGGTGGACAAAAGCAACGGGTATGGATCGCCTTGGCACTCGCCCAAGAGTCGGAGACGATTTTGCTCGATGAACCGACGACATACTTGGATATGTCGCACCAAATCGAGATTTTGGATTTAATGTATCGATTGAATCGGTTAGAAGGCAAAACCATCATCATGGTACTTCATGACCTCCATCTCGCTTGTCGCTATGCCGATCATGTCATCGCTCTCGCAGGTGGTAACGTGTATCGGGAAGGCAGTCCGAACGATGTCGTCGACGAGACGTTCATGAAAGACGTATTCGGTCTCAAGGTCGTCGTAACCGAAGACCCGCTATATGGGACACCACTCTGTGTACCGTATTCGCACTACGAGTTGAATGAGAAACGACCGATCTGAACCTAGTCTACGGACTAGGTTTTTTTACGGAAAAGCAGGGAAAAAGAGTAGGGTAAGTGCACGTCATGTTATCTACCTTAAAGGAGGAATTTTTCATGGCTAAAAAGGAAAAACAACCGTATCACATCGTCACGTTCACGTTCCCAGAAGAGGCGATTTCGTATCAGGCGTTCAGTAAACTGAAAAAGTACCATTCGGATGGGCTTGTCGGTTTTGAACAATTGGTCGTCATCAAGCGTGAAGAAAACGGGGCGTTCTCGTTTGAAGATGCGGCGCAGCTAGCACCCGTCAACAAGTCGACGAAAGGTGCGCTCATCGGGATGGCGGTTGGAATCCTCGGTGGACCGTTCGGAATTTTATTCGGAACACTCACAGGTGGTCTTATCGGCGGCACGAAAGACGTGAAGCATATGCAAGGTATTCAAGATACATTCAAACGGACGGTCGGTAACATCGAACCCGGTCAGACCGGCGTCATGGCCATCGGGGAAGAATTCGACCCATCGATTTTAGACGGGCTCGCAGAAGAGTATGGAGGAACGGTCACACGGACAGACGAGGAGTTGTGAGATATGAAACTCGGAATCTTAGGTGCCGGGAAAGTCGGGCGCACGCTTGGGGAGCAATTCGAACAGGCCGGTTATGAGGTGCTGTACGGGACACGGACTGAGCGGGAAGGGATGTTGACGTTACAAGAAGTCGCCTCAGCAAGCGATGCCCTTCTGCTATGTACACCATTTGCTGCAGCGGTCGACCTGCTGCCGACACTTGATGGACTGAATGGGAAAGTGTTGATTGATGTGACGAATCCGATTGCCATCGAGTTTAACGAAGTCGAGCGACCGGACGGGGTGTCGGGTGCGGAGTATTTGCAGCGGCTCGTTCCCGATACGAAAGTCGTCAAAGCGTTCAACCAGACGGGCGTCGAGAATTTAGGTAATCCGGATGGTTCTGTCATGTTTGTCGCAGGAGATGATGAAGAAGCGGTGCGGCTTGTCGTCGAGTTATCGAACAAGATTGGCTTCGATACGCATCCGCTCCATGGGTTGAAGCTTGCCCGTGAACTAGAAGGATTGGCGTGGCTATGGATTCACTATGCAGTGAAAGAACGAAAGACACGGGACTTTGCATTCTACTTAAAAGAACGGTGAAAAACGATCGGGGCGAAATGCCTCGATCGTCTTTTGATTAGAATCCTGTGTAGCGGTCAGAGCGTGTTTGCAGTAGCTCGATTGTCTCACGTTCGATTTGTTCGACTTCACGCTGTTGCCAACTCGGCATGAGGAACGCATCGACGAGAGCCCAGATCCCTGTGATGATGGCACCGAAACCGAGCGTCAAGACGACGAGGAGGACCATCGCAATTCCTGACCCAATCTTTTTGAAATAAAAGCGATGTGCACCGAGTGCACCGAGGAAAAACCAAAGTAAGTACGCGACGAGTAAGCTGCGCTTGCGCTTCTCGACTTCGCTGTTGACGAGCTGCATTTCTTCCGTCGTCAAATCCATGCGTGATACATTCATCGGATTTCAACTCCCTATCCATAATTGTTATAATAAGTTCGGACTCTAGTATATCGGAAAATGGATTTGTTTCCATGATTTCCTAAAAAGAAAAGAGGTTTGCTATGCTTTTTCCGATTTTGACGTTCATCGTCGCGTTTGTTCACGTCGTCGGTGGGGCGATTGCACTGTATCAGTATCCACAATATAAACGAATGGCCATCAGTGCCATCGTACTCGGATTCGTCTACGGTGGGTTGACTGTAGCTGTGATCGGGTTATGAAGTGGGGGGCAAATGGACCACTTCGTTCGCGTCTTCACATGCAGAGTGGCTATCAGTTGGGGACATATCTATTTTTAGGTCTCATCATCTTTGATTTACTTTTAGGTGACGTTCCGAGAATCTCATTTGCGATGTATGCCTTGTTCTTTTACTTTTGGCAACGGGAACGTGTCGAGAAAGAAGACAAGGCGTTAGCCGAAAAGATGAAGCAGCGGTCGAACGAGTGGACAATCACACTCGTCATCTTGCTTTGCTTCGTAGGCTATGCCGTCTCGCTCGGTTTACAAGAACCTTCTATTTCATTGCTCGAGCTGAGCATCTACGGCTTCTCGACAATCTTTTGTATCCGGGCGTTGACATTGATTTATGCGATGCACCAAGAACAGCTCGACTAAAAACCATCCCTTCGCGTGAGAAAGGATGGTTTTGATTTAGGAAGCCGCTCGCCGTAGGACGAGCTTTTCTTTTACATAAATTCCGCTATAGACGAGGAAACAGCCGAAGCTGACTAACAGTCCGATGTAGACGCTCATCATGAACGGGGTGAGAAGCGACCCAATCAAAATCGTCGAACGTGATAAGAAGTCGGCACCGGCGAACGAGGTCCCGGCAAACGCCGAGTACGCACCACGTCGGTCTTCCGGCATCATGTTCGCCTTCTCCGTGTTCAATACCGGCGAGTACAACAATTCCCCGAACGTTGCGATGAGCATGAAGCCGAGGAGGAGCATCATCGAATTCGCACTCGTGATGACCGCATAGCCGATCGTATACAACGCGAGTCCGCCGAGTAACGTGCGCTTGTTCGAGAAGCGGGAAGCGAGACGTTGAATGAAGAACGTCAACGCAACGACGATGAGCGTGTTCTCGATTTGAATGAGACTCATCATCCGCACCCCATTGATCGTCCATGATTCGATTGAGAGCGGTTCAAATGAATCGGCGAGCCGGACCGCGACATAACTGCCCATTGAGAACTCGGCAGCGAGGATACACATCGAGCCGAAGACGACTTTGACGAACGGGCGGTCACGCCAGGCGATTTGATAACTTTGGAACACGTCGACGAAGACGAGGCGAAGCTTTTGAGAGGTCCACGTCCGTTTCGTGTCCTCGAGGAAGATGGCGTACGCGATCGGCAACATGCTCGACGTGAACGTCAAAATCCAAAATAGTAACAATTGATTGCTGACATAGAGCCAGCCCCCGAGTGCCGTCCCAATCGTGATGGATAAGTTGATCAACCAGTAATCGAGCGCGTATACGGCTTTCCGGTTCTCAGGTGTTGTCGCGTCGATGATGATCGCGCTCATCGCCGGTCGCCCGAGGTTGTTCGTGACTGTGAAGATCGTATAGGCAATCATAAAGACGATCATCTGGTCGAACTGAAGACTGAGCGTCATGACGAGAAACATCGAGGCTGTGAGACTTGCCGTCAACACGAGAAGTCGCTTCCGTGAGAATTTATCAGCGAGGTATCCCCCGATTAACCCGATCACGTATCCGAGACAGACGAGCGAGATTAAGAAGACGCCCGCGATCCATTCATTGAACGCTTTGACAAAGAGAAGTGCCATGAACGGCATGATCGCGAATGAGACCGAACGGTTGAAAAATGATGTCACGAGTCGAACTTTTATTGGTTTAGGTATATCTTTCCATTTCATCTTGTCACCTTCCATTCTGTACCTGTATGATAAACAAGACAACGGATTTGAAAAATGGACGACATGGGGAAATGATGTCCACTTTTAAGGGGGGATGTGACGTGGATGCATATTTATTTCGATTGTGGAAAGAGTGTCGGGACGGTGCGTACACGATTTCCGATATGGCGGAAGCCATACATTTAAGCCCGAAACAGACGAAGCGTCATTTGGCACGGTGGCAAGAAGAAGGGTGGCTCACGTATACGAGTGGACGCGGACGGGGAAATTTGACGCGTCTCGAATGGCTACGACACGTCGAGCGTGATTTGGCGAAACAGCTACTCGAACGCATGGAGAAAGAGTCGGTCGAGGCAGTGACGAATCAGCTGGAGTGGGACTGGTCGCCGGCACAGGCGGGTCGGTTCATGCGCCAGCTTGAGAAAAAGTTCGGTTACGTTCAGACGTCGAGCGATGCGCTCATCATTCCGCGCCGTCGACACTTTTTGACGACACATCCGCTCGAGGCGGCTGACATCCACAGTGCCCACCTCGTCCAGAACGTCTTCAATCGCCTGTTCATGATTGATGCGTCCGGGGAGGTCACGGGGGAACTTGCGCATCACTATGAATGGCAGGGGAGTACGCTCGTCTTGTTTCTTCGGAAAGGGGTCCGTTTCCATGACGGGTCGCTTATGACGAGTAAAGATGTGACGAAGAGTCTGCGCATGCTCGTTCAGTCGGATGCGTATCGGTATATGTATCGGCACGTCCGGCATATCGCATCGAACGGCACGTATCGCGTCGACGTCACGCTCGACCGGCGTCGGAATTCGTACATCCCGAAACTGTCGATGATCCATACGAGTATCGCCAAAGGAAGTGTCGGGACAGGACCTTTCCAATTGGATCGCCATGACAAGGAGAAGACGGTCCTTCTCGCCTTCGAGAATTATTTTGGGGTGCGGGCGCTTTTGGACCGGGTCGAGTTCATCAAAGTGCCGGACGGATATGATCCGACATATCGCATCTCATCAAGAGATTCCAAAGAAACTGGACACATCTCGACACCATCCGGGTTCGGGCTTGTCATCTTGAACAGTCACCCGAATAGTGTGTTCGCCAATGAAGAAGCGCGGCATTATATGCATCGATTGATTGCGGAGATTCGTCCGGAAATTGGGACGTTGAATGAGCGAAGAACACCGAACGACCGAGGTTTTCTCGGAACGATGAGCGAGACGTATCGCATTCCAGAAGGAACACCTGTCCCGTTCGATCGACCGATTCGCATCAAACAGACGGATTTCACGAATGATACGACCGACTGGCTTGCCAAGATGTTGATGCGTCACGGCATTGCATATGAGTTCGTGCCCATCAGCTTCAAAGATTCGATTCATGACAAAACGTATTATGAATACGTCGATTTGGTCGTTCACGGAGAAGTATTCGAGCGGAACATCACGCTCGGGTTTGAACAGTTTATGACGAACGAGTACTCACCCCCGCATAAAGTATTCCCTTATATAGAGGGGATGACGGAGCGAGTTGGGCAATATGATGACCTGCCGTTTGAGGACTGGTTGCCGCTGCACCGGGAGATCGAACGCGAGTTGAAAGAAAAGTCGTACTTCATTCCGCTCTATAACGAGGAACGGACCATCCCGTTCCCGGTCGAGCTGAAGGACGTCTGTGTCGACTTGTTCGGTTATTTTGATTTTGCGAAACTATGGATTCCATCATAAGGAGGGATATCATGCGTAAGAAGTTACTCATTGGGTTCATAGTCTTTTTTGTAGGACTGTTTTTGTTCGCGCTATGGGATGGTGAGTTCGTCGCCTTGTCAATCACTGGCCTAGGGTTTGCGATTTATGGTTATCGACACGAAGAGATTGAAAAACTTGAGGAAAAGGTGACGAAGAGAATCATGAGACAAGTCGATGCGACACTCATGAGCATTATGATTTACGGTATGCTGGTCGTTAGCATTATCATCAATTTCTTCATGGATGAACCACAAATCTCATTGATTGACGCCATTTATGTATTGTTAGGTGTGGTGTTCGGTCTGCGCGGACTGCTCATTCGAAGTGTCTATCAAGAGGAAATACAGGATCGATCGAAAGTGACAACGATAAGAAAAACCCCGAGCTCGTAAGACTCGGGGTTTCGTTATGCGGATTTGTCCGTGCCTTCTTTTTTGACTTTTCGGGCGAGTGCCAAGATTTGATACACTTTGAAAAAGTCGTAAGCGGCGACGGCGATGATGAAGTACGTCCAGAAGCTGAAGCCGTACTCTTGTACCGAGAAGTACGCGAGGACGGTGAACAACACACCGAACGAGAGACTGAAGAGCAACATCACTTTTAATTGTCGCGGCATAACTGCCACCTCATTTCTACATTAAAAATAGTACGAGCATCACGAGCGCGTTGTTAAACGCGTGGATGGCGATTGGCACGATTAATCGTCTCGTCTTCGCATACGCGTAGGAGAACGCGAAACTCATCGCGATATACACGAGGAATCGATTATCCTGGTGGATGAGCGCGAATAGGATCGAGCTGACACCAAAGGCGATCCAGAACCCAAAGCGCGCGTTCAAGTTCCCGAACAAGATGTGACGGAAGAGAATCTCTTCGATGATTGGTCCAAGCAAGACGACCGGCAAAATCATAAGTGGAATGACTTCCACCATCTCGGCAATATTTTGTGTGTTCATCGACTCGACAAGGTCGCCAGTAATGGCCGTCTCAATCAAGTTCGCCACGATGACGAGCCCGTATTGCATCAAAATCCCGAGCCCGATCCATTTGACCGTGTCGTTTAAGTTCGACTGGATGCCTTGGGCTTTGTATTGTTTCAAGTCTGGCCAGATGAGCAAAATCGACAGAACAATCGTCACACCGAATCCGATGGCGAGCCAGAGCCCGACGAACGTTTCCGTCAACCATTCCGGTCGTACTTCCCTAATGACGATCGGGAACAGTTGGACGAACGCATATAGTAAAATCGGGGTGAGGTGCCGGAGACGAATGTTAGGCGCCATCGAAAAACGGGTATTTATCGATTGGTTTGAGTTTAGTGTAGCCAATTCAACACGTCCTTAATCATAAGAGTGAACCTACCTTTTTCTCATTGTAACAAATAAGTTCTCTTGACCGCGAGTAAGAGCATTTTTTAATGTATCCCACTTGATTTTTTTATCGACACATACTACACTAATCAGTGTTAGCACTCCTTTTAACTGAGTGCTAAAACCTTACGATACACATTACATCATTCATATTCGGAGGAGGGTTTTTCCATGTTAAAACCACTAGGCGATCGTGTCATCATCGAAGTCGTGGAGAAAGAAGAAAAGACGATCGGGGGCATCGTGCTTCCTGATACGGCGAAAGAAAAGCCGCAACAAGGGAAAGTCGTCGCAGTCGGTACAGGCCGCGTGACGGACGAAGGCAAGCGCATCGATCTCGACGTGAAAGAAAATGATTTGGTCATCTACTCGAAGTACGCAGGTACCGAAGTGAAGCATGATGGAAAAGAGTACTTAATCGTTCGCGAGAGCGATATTCTCGCAATCGTAGGCTAAGCACCATTATTCAAAAACTTTTTTAGGGGGAAATGAACGATGGCAAAAGATATTAAATTCTCAGAAGATGCACGTCACGCGATGCTTCGCGGCGTCGACGCACTCGCTGACGCAGTCAAAGTAACGATTGGACCAAAAGGACGCAACGTCGTCCTCGAGAAGAAATTCGGTTCACCACTCATCACAAACGATGGCGTGACAATCGCGAAAGAAATCGAACTCGAAGACCGCTTCGAAAACATGGGCGCAAAACTCGTTGCGGAAGTCGCGTCGAAGACGAACGAAGTCGCAGGGGACGGTACGACAACAGCGACAGTCCTCGCACAAGCGATGATTCGTGAAGGACTCAAGAACGTCACGGCGGGCGCGAACCCGATGATCCTTCGTAAAGGAATCGACAAAGCGGTCACACGCGCACTTGAAGAGTTGAAAGCCATCTCGAAACCAATCGAATCAAAAGAAGCGATCGCACAAGTTGCAGCGATCTCGGCAGCGGACGAAGAAGTCGGCGAATTGATCGCAGAAGCGATGGAGCGCGTCGGTAACGACGGTGTCATCACAATCGAAGAATCACGCGGCTTCACGACAGAACTCGACGTCGTCGAAGGGATGCAGTTCGACCGTGGTTACCTATCACCATACATGATCTCAGACTCTGACAAGATGGAAGCGTCGCTCGACAACCCGTACATCTTGATCACAGACAAGAAGATTTCGAACATTCAAGAGATCATTCCAGTGCTCGAGCAAGTCGTGCAACAAGGGAAACCGATCTTGATCGTCGCAGAAGATATCGAAGGCGATGCCCTCGCGACACTCGTCTTGAACAAACTCCGTGGTACGTTCAACGCGGTAGCCGTCAAAGCACCAGGATTCGGTGACCGTCGTAAAGCGATGCTTGAAGACCTCGCGACACTCACAGGTGGTCAAGTCATCACAGAAGACCTCGGTCTCGACCTCAAATCAGCATCACTCGACATGCTCGGTCGCGCGTCGAAAGTCGTCGTCACAAAAGACACAACGACTGTCGTCGAAGGTGCAGGGAACGAAGAAACGATCAAAGCACGCGTTCAAACGATTCGCAACCAAATCGAAGAGACAACGTCTGACTTCGACCGTGAAAAACTCCAAGAGCGTCTTGCGAAACTCGCAGGTGGCGTAGCCGTCGTCAAGGTCGGTGCAGCTACGGAGACAGAGCTTAAAGAACGTAAACTCCGCATCGAAGACGCACTCAACGCGACACGTGCGGCCGTTGAAGAAGGAATCGTGGCGGGTGGTGGTACATCACTCATCAACGTCATCCCAGCTGTTCGTGCACTCCTAGCAGAAGTGACAGCGGATGAGGCGACAGGTGTCAAACTCGTCCTTCGTGCACTCGAAGCACCGGTCCGTCAAATCGCGGAAAACGCGGGTGAAGAAGGTTCGGTCATCGTTGAGAAACTCAAGAACGAGTCAGTCGGTGTCGGCTACAACGCGGCAACTGGCGAATACGTCGACATGATCGCACACGGAATCGTCGACCCAGCGAAAGTGACGCGATCAGCGCTTCAAAACGCAGCATCTGTCTCGGCCATGTTCCTCACAACAGAGGCTGTCATCGCAGACAAGCCAGAAAAAGATGGCCCTGCAATGCCTGACATGGGCGGCATGGGTGGAATGGGCGGTATGATGTAAGTCATACGCCTTCACAGAAACCATTCATCAGCGAAAGCTGGTGGGTGGTTTTTTGTTGGAAATCAATGTTTACTGTGCTTGCTGTACATCAAAAAGTCTCTGTAAGAAGAAATTCTCTTTCTCCGCACGACGTCCTTCGAGGTATTCGGCGACATCAACTTTTCGAAGAGAGAGGACAGCGCGGTTTTTCGTTCCAGGCATTTCATTAATTACATTCATTACATCAATCATTGTTGAATGTTCAGGCATTACCAAGTAACGTGCGACACTAATTTCTTTTCGTTTCCCAACATGGCCGTAACGTACAACAGCCTTCCAATAAGACCATTTCATAATTATTTCCTCATTGTTCATAATATTTCATCCCTTCTATCTATGATTGAATTTACAACTTTATCTTAGGATTAATTGTAAGAAAGGATTAGGGGTGAGGTGTATAATAAATATTATGTGGTTAAATATTTATTATGGTTGATTGACGATAGTTAGAGGTTTTGCAAATTTCTATTTTTAGAACAACATATAAGAGACCTATGCATTTTTTGTACATTCCTATCTTCAAGACTTTTTGTATGGTGAATGCATATGATATATGAAAGGTTGGAGAATGATTGGGGATTTATTATACATATCAGCATGAAGACGCTTGGAAAGCAGCAATGGAGCGAGGATATTTACAAAGTGATCCTCAGTACGCTTTTTTTAACGACGAAGGCTTTGAATTTTTTAAACCAGCCTATGATTGGATGGTTGAACAATATGAGCAACGAATTGGAATTTCGTTATGTGGGAACTATCCGGTCTGGTGTTGGGATAAGTTTCCTGACTTAAGCAGGGGTGGACATATCGGACAAGGGAACAAAGGTGTTGTGTTGACAGTTGAATTACCGGATGATCAAGTACTAGCTTCAGAAATTTCATTTTGGGAGTTTGTTCCGCATCACTCTACTTTTTGCGATACAGCTGAGGCCTTTGATCACAGGGAGAATATTGATCCTGCCGATACCCGAAAGTCATGGGAAAAAATCTTTGATAAAACGTGGTGTGAGGAGATGGCGATTCATCGGTCTATCGAGGCACCAGACTACCAATACGTAATTCATCGTATTGAACTGCATCAGGTTCGGGCTGTCATGCCTTTTCAGGACTTGAATGATAGTTGGGTGGACCGCATTCGAGGATTAGCCTGGCAGCTCAGTTATAACTTTGGCTTGAAGAAGTCGATTCCATTTTGTTTGGAAAAGCAGAAACACTAAGCGATATTGTGTTTTCCACCAAGCCTTCCATCGTGAAGGCTTTTTCTTATTTTTAAGTAAAGGAGCAAGTTGTGTTGCCATCGCATGTACGATTTGTTTGCCTGTCCCTAGTAGCCGATTGCCTTTTCTAAACATACCTCTTGTTGCACAATTGTTCATTTGGTTGTACATTTGTGCAAAGGGGGTGTGGCTGAATGTCAGAAGAACTGAAGAGGCTTTACGAAGTAGCGCATTTGTATTACGAACAGAATCAAACACAACACCAGATTGCAGAGGCGCTCGATGTCAATCGGGCGACCATCAGTCGCATGTTGAAACGGATTCGGGAGTTAGGAATCGTGAAGTTCCAAATCGATTATGATCGGTATCAATCAATTGACGTGGCAGTCCAACTGAAAGAGCAGTTTGGTCTAAAGCATGTCATCTTAGTGCCCGAAAAATCAGGACAACGTGAAGAGACGTTACAGCGTATGGGAGAAGCGTGCGCAACATACGTCGAGTCGATGGTGACCGATGACGATGTGATTGGCTTTTCTTGGGGGACAGCACTCGCTGCCGTTGTGGAAGCACTCACACCGAAAGAAGCGAATTCAACTATCCAATGTGTGCCACTCATCGGTGGGCCGGACGGCAAGCTCGAAAGTCGTTTTCATGCGAACACGTTAGCGTATGACGCCTCACGAAAATGGCGTGGACGTTCTAAACTAATCGATGTTCCTGCTATTTTACCGGATGCCGCCATCAAACAAGCATTGACGCGGTCAACACATGCTCAGGAAGTCGTGGAGCTGTGGGGGCGGATGAACATCGCCCTCTTTGGAATCGGTTCGGCCCAACTGAACCAGGAATCCAACTGGTTGGCCTTCTATGGTCAAACGTTTACCGAGGAAATGAACGAACTTCAAATCATCGGAGATCTTTGCTCGCACTTTTATAATCAAAACGGAAAGATCATGACCACTTCGTTATCGGATCGAACAGTCCATATTGAGCATCAACAACTCGCAAAGGTGCCACTTAAAATCGGGGTGGCCTATGGAATTGAGAAAGTAGAGGCGATTCGAGTCGCAGCCGAGCATCAGCTAATTGATGTCATCGTGACAACTGATCGTACGGCACAACAACTGTTACAGGGGGAATGAACAGATGGATGTGAAAGAGAAGTGTGCGGCAGCCGCGCTCCCTTGGATTGAATCGGGGATGACAATCGGTCTTGGGGGCGGCAGTACGATTCAACACCTCATCAATATGATTCATGCGAGTGAACTGGACGTGACAATCGTGACACCTTCTTTTGTCACACGACGTGCTTGTCTTGAAAAAGAGCTTCGGGTTATCGAGACGGGGGATGTCTCGCTGATCGACCTTGCCTTTGACGGTTGTGACCAAGTCGATGCTCGACACCACGCATTAAAAAGCGGAGGCGGGATTCATACGGAAGAAAAACTCATTGCAACCATGGCGACGCGATACGTATTACTAGTGGATGACTCTAAATTTGTTGAACGATTGACGTTTGATCATCCGGTTGTCTTGGAAGTTCTTCCGCAAGCATTCACCTATGTGAGCGAGAAAGTCCGAAAGCTCCCATGGGTGGAATCTCTACAAGTTCGTCAAAGTTTGAACAGTGATGGGGCTTTGGTGACGATGAACGGAAACCGATTACTCGATGTGGTCGTCCACCCGTCTGAAGATCCAATTGAGGTGAACCACCAGTTATCTCAAGTACGTGGCGTGGTTGATACGTCCTTGTTCACAGATGTCGTCACGCACGTCATCGTCGCATCGCATCATGATACAGTCGTCTATTCAACAGAAACGGGGGAAGTGAAATGAAGCAATGGGGAATCATTGGACCAGGTACGATTGCGACAGAATTCGCTCAAGCACTCGAGCAATCAGATGGCATTGCCTACGGGGTGTGGGGACGAGATGTTGAAAAAGCCGAACAATTTGCGAAAAAATATGGTGTGAGACATGTATACCAAACATTAGATGAGATGTTGTCGTCACCTGACATCGACATCGTCTATGTGGCGACGCCTCATCACCTCCATTATTCGATGATGGAACAAGCCATCGTACATGGAAAGCATGTCCTTTGCGAAAAAGCTATCACACTAAACAGTGAAGAGCTCGAGAACATTCAACGTCTGGCTGATGATCAAGGAGTGGTTGTGCTCGAAGCGATGACGATTTATCATATGCCGCTCTTTGAAGAGTTGAGACGGCGTGTGCAGGCAGGTGCAATCGGACGAGTCAATATGATTCATGTGACGTTCGGCAGTTATAAAGAAGATGATCCGTCCAACCGTTTCTTCAATCCGGAATTGGCTGGGGGTGCGATGCTCGATATCGGAACGTACGCTTTATCGTTCGCTAGACATTTCCTAGATGAAGAAGTAGTGGAAGTGTTGACGACGATGAAACCATATAAGACCGGGGTTGATGAACAATCGAGTATGATCCTTCGAACGGGCTCAGATCAAATGGTGAATATCACATTGGCAATGCGGACAAAGTTACCGAAGCAAGGAGTAGTCGCCGGAGAAGAGGGGTACATTACCGTCAATGCGTTTCCTCGTGCGACGGAGGCGACCATCACGTACACGAAAGATGGCTCGGTTGAGACCGTTCAGCTCGGGGAGACGGAGCAGGCATTACGCTATGAAATCGACGCGATGCATCGTGTCATTTCTGGTGAATCTGACGAGACGCGACTTTATTCACGGGATGTCATGACGTGGATGGATCGGATCCGTCAACAATGGAAGGGGACTCATCATGAACAGAGGAATTGATCACATCGGAATGACGGTGCCTTCTATTGAGGAGGCAACTACTTTTTTGAAAGATGCGTTCCACGCTGAGATTTGCTATGACGTGCAACGTCCAGAAGATGAACCGATGGAAGGGAAAGAGGCAGAGCAACAACTGGACTTACCAGACGGACAACAAATTATCCATATGCGGCTGCTCCAAATCAAATCAGGACCGTCTATCGAGTTGTTTCAAGTCTCACGTGTAAATGAAACCGAACCGACAGGAATTTCATCGTACGGTTTACATCATTTCGCGATTTATGTGGATGATATGCAAGAGGCGACTCAGCGCTTTGAACGTGCAGGTGGGCAGTTGTTGTCGAACCCGCATCCGTTAGCCGGTGTCGAAGACAATGGGAATAACCAAGGTGTATACGGGAAGGCGCCGTGGGGATCGCTCATCGAGCTGATTGCCTATCCGGATGGAATTGATTACCCTGCGTCGAGTGAACAGGATCGTTGGACACCGGCGGAACATAAATGAGTATATACGAAAAGAATCGCCCTTTCTCAGGCGATTCTTTTTTCAGTCCGTCTGCTTCCGGTTATACATCACGACGCTACCGACGAATGCGGCAAGCGCCCAAGCAGTTAGCAACCCAAGCTCTAGCCCGACGGTACCGAAGTTCGCACCGTCTTCCACTTGATGAGCCACATCAATCAAGAGCACGTTCGGTAAATACTCGAGCAATCCGATGATGGCGAAACGGTCTTGTAGTGGCAACAACATCGGTGAGAACGAGAAGAAAAAGAACGGCAGCATGACAATCAGTGAAGCTTCCATGACCGTCTTCGACATCAAGCCGAACATCGTTCCAATCCCGATATAAAAGAATGTTGAAACGATGAGCGCGAGGGCGATCACAGCCAGATTTTGTGGAGCATAATCCATCAAAAATGACGAGGCTACGATGAGGATCATCGTCGTCACGAATGTGAGAGCGCTCTTTCCGAGCAAGATGTCGAGCATGCTCGCTGGGGACAACATGAGCCCGCGAAGCGTGTTCTTCTCTTTCTCTTCGGCAATCAATGCACACTGCACAAAGATCGCGACGAGGCTGAACGTGATGTTGATGACGAAGTACGTGATGTCGACGCCATCGTCACCGATTCGCGAATAGAAGACAGCGAAGAAGAGCGGCATGATCAAGGTCGACGAGACGAACAAGTTTCGAGACAAATCTTTATAGTCTTTTTGGAAAATGGCGAGTGCGCGTTTCATTGAAAAAGTCATGATAATTTCCTCCCTGTCACTTCGATAAAGATGTCGCCGAGTGTCGGCTCATTGGAGTGAATCGATGCGATATTTTTAGCACGCATCTGTTTATGGAGCCAGTCCGCGCCTTCGTCGGTTTGCGTCACTTCATGCGTCTGACCGTTGTTCAATTCAACTCGCATCGATCCCGTCGCATATTTCCTGCGCAATACGTTCGGGGCATCGAGCAGTTGAATCGACCCTTGATGTAAGAAAGCGACACGGTCACACAGCTCTTCGGCTTCTTGCATGTCGTGGGTCGTTAAAAATATGGTCGTTCCGTTTGCCTTCAACCGTTCAATCCCTTTATAGATATGTCGAGAGTTGACCGGGTCGAGAGCCGAGGTCGGTTCATCTAGAAACAGGAGCTCTGGCTCATGAAGAAGGGAGCGTGCGAGCGTCACCCGTTGCAACATCCCTCTAGAGAGTTTGTCGATGCGCTTTTTCCGTTCCCCGCTAAGATTGACCATGTTCAATACCTCATCGATCCGAGTCTTTGGTTCGTCATAGAGGTCACAATATAAGCTCAAGTTCTCTTCTATAGAAAGTCGTGTATAGAGACCGCTATTGTCCGTCAAAACGCCGATGCGTTTGCGGTACTGTTCTTGTTTCAAGTCAGCGACCGGTACACCGAATACGGTGGCATCGCCAGCTGTCTGTGCGAGTTGTGACGTCAAAATTTTAATCGTCGTCGTCTTTCCTGAACCACTCGGTCCCAAGAAGCCGAACACTTCCCCTTTTCCGACTGTAAACGTCACATCATGTAACGCTTCCTCGTTCCCAAACAATTTCTTCAACCCGTTCACTTGAATGATTGGTTCCATTCCCGTTCCTCCTTGTCGATGTCGTCTTGCTTGCCTCTATCGTATAAGGAATAAAGGAGGACCGCATTCAAATGGCGACAAACGGCGCTTATCATGAGCTGAACGAAGCGAATAGAAGTGTGAATGGAGACTATTTGAGCCCCATCATCGTCTTCAATTCTGCCATTTTTGTCTTGGATAACGGAATCGTCGTCTTCTCTGAATCATCCAAGACGAGACTGAAGCTATTTTTCGTATAGGTGATGACTTCGCGGACACGTTGTAAGTTTACGAGATATGACCGATGGCAGCGGAAGAAACCGTACGGAGTCAAACGCGTCTCGAGTTCGTTCATCGTGAAGACACTCGGGAACTGATCCGATTGACTATGTAAAATCGACTGTCCGTCCTGACTTTCGATGAAGTCGATTTCAGGAGGATCGAGTAAGATGATTTTTTCATTCACTTTCGTCGGGATTTTCTCGAAACGGACATGGATGACCTCAGATGAGATGTCTGTCTCATCCGCTTCTTCCGGTTCCACATCTAACAGGCGCAAGTGACGATGGTCAATCCGATAAACGGTCGATGTCATGAAGAGTGCACTCTCCATGTTGCTCGTCAACACGAGGACGGCTTTTTGTCTTGACGTCAACGTCTGTAACGTATCGCGTAAAAGGTGGCGTGTCTCTTGGTCCACGTCTTGGTCTGGTTCTTCAAACACATACAGGTCACGGTCCTGGAGAAGCAGCGCGGCGTACTGCGTGCGTCTGACAAGGGAGCGATTGAGACGATGGAGGCGGTGCTTGCGGTAAGTTGTGAGTTGGAGTTGCTGCATCACCGAGTCGACTGATTCGGATGAATCATATAGGCGCTTGGTGAAGCGCAAATACTCCTCGATGGTGAGCCGGTCGTATAAACCGTCCCGGATGGAGAAGAGGGACAGCGTTGAAGCATGGTTGATGTTCCCGGTATATGTCGAGATCTCCTGACTGATGAGACCGAAGATGATTTCTCGGGAAATGACGCCACAGTGGATAGCCGCCAACTCACCGGGTTGGATCGTAAATGAAATGTTTTCGAGAATGAGTGTGTCTTGTTGGCGCACCGAGACGTTTTGGAAAGTAAGCACCGAATCCCTCCCTTTTTAGTGGAATTATACCATTATCTGATTTAGAACTTGGCAAGTGGTGCGTAATCATTTAAAAAGGGATTGTATGATAAAATGGATATAATTTGAAATTAGAAGAGAGTAGGTCTGTTGTATGGTTAAAGTCATTCCATTCACATTCGAAGAAAGTGGTTTACATATGATTGATAGTACAGAAACTTACGTGAACTACCCGGTCATTTATATTTTGAACGGAGAGAAAGAGGCATACATTGGGGAAACGGTTCATTTCAAAAAGCGAATGAAACAACATCTAAAGCTTAAACAAACGGAACGGAAACAGCTGAGTCAAATTCATCTCGTCAATCATGATAAGTTCAACCGTTCAGCGACATTCCATCTCGAAACAAAGCTCATCAATTATTTTTTAGGAGATGAGAAGTATACACTTCAGAATAAAAGTAAAACTGCGAGCGACTTCACGCACAATTACTACAATAAAACTTATTACGACAACGAATTGTTTCCCGAACTCTGGGATGAATTACATCGTAAGGGACTTGTTCAAAATGAGCTTCACGCCATTGAAAACAAGGATATCTTTAAACTGTCTCCGTTTAAAGAGTTATCTGTCGAGCAGTTAGATTTAAAAGAGAAGGTACTCGACTTTTGTGAAACGCAAATGTCGAAAGTAGACCCAAATGAAACATACGGAGATCTATATGTGATTGAAGGAGAAGCCGGTGTAGGGAAGAGTGTTGTCTTGAGCTCAATCTTTAATACAATCCAAGCTCGAACAAAAGACACTAATTCAACACTTCATCAGACTAAAAATTATTTGGTTGTGAATCATGAAGAGATGTTGAAGACCTATAAAGGAATCGCGAAGCAAGTGAAACATCTTAAAGCAGGGGACTTCACAAAACCGACGCCGTTATTGAATAAACTGAAAGATGAGAAAGCCGACATTATCTTTGTGGACGAAGCTCACTTGTTGCTGACGAAATCAGATCCTTATAACAACTTCCGGCAAAACAATCATCTCGAAGAGTTGCTGAAGAAAGCCAAAATTGTCATCGCTATTTTTGATCAACATCAAGTATTGAAACTGAAGAGTCACTGGAATTCACTCAAGTTGGATGATTATAAAAAGAAAGCAAGGACAGTAGAGACTTACAAACTAACCAGTCAATTCCGAATGCAAGCAGATGAAGATATGATGAACTGGGTTAACGCATTTAAAGAAAAACGAATCAATCCATTACCGAAATCGAAGCAATATGATTTACGAATATTTGAAACGTTAGAAGAGATGCACCGTACCATCATCGAGCAAAATCGAAGATACGGGTTGAGCCGTGTTGTTTCGACTTTTGACTTTTTACACAAAAAGGACGGAGACACCTATTATGTGTATGAGTCGAACGGAGATTATAAAATGCCATGGAATACAACCGGTGGAAAAACGACGTGGGCTGAAAAAGCAGAAACCATCGCCGAAGCCGGCTCGATCTATACGATTCAAGGATTTGATTTGAACTATGTTGGTGTCGTTTTAGGCCCATCTGTATCTTATGATGAGGAGCAGGAGTGTCTAATGATTGACCCGAATTTATACAAAGATACGGGAGCTTATGCTGGAATCGAAGGTGTTGAGAATGTTGATTCGGCAAAAGAACAGATTGTCTTGAACTCGATTAACATATTGATGAAGCGTGGCGTCAAAGGCCTCTATCTATATGCGTCTGATGAATCGCTACGACGAAAATTATTGAAGCTACAAAGAGAGAGGGTATAAATATGAACGAAGTACAACGATTAATGAACGAGGTCATTAAATTCCGAGATGAGCGCGATTGGGCGTTTCATCATAATCCGAAAGATTTGGCGTTATCGTTATCGCTTGAGGCGAGTGAGCTCCTTGAAGTATTCCAATGGGTGTCGAGTGAAGAAGCGCTTGAGACGAAAAAGACGGAGATGGAAGAGGAGCTTGCTGACGTGTTGATTTACGCGTTGACGTTCGCTCACGCTGCTGGAATCGATGTTTCGAAAGCAATTGAAGATAAGCTTGTGAAAAATGCAGTGAAGTATCCGAGTCCGCAAAAATGACCGAGGAGCTCTATATGAACATTCCATCTGATCGATTTATGATTCCTTGTCATTTAATGGGGGGCAATTTTTCTCCTCGTGCTGCATCAGAGAAAACAGGTATTCAATTTTATAGGCAAGCGGAAGTTGGGGAAATGGAGCATATCGGAAAACGTAAAGAAATCGCTAAGGTAGGTCATGCGTCGTTTGAACCACCACTTGAATTTCAGCAAATGGAAAATCCGTATATCGGACTTTTTTGGAGGATTGACACTCTGGCAGAACATATTGATACCCTTCGCTCTTGTGGAGCCGATGATATCTGGATTGATTTGGGTGTGGTCTCTCACTTAGATGTGAAGTTAGAATTTGAACCAGATTTCTTGATGAAGCTTGCGAACTTAAGGATTCCATTTTTGATTAGTGGATATATAGAGACTGTTGATGAATAAGGGCAGTACGAAAGAGATGAGTGACGTCTGTATACTTCAACGTCAGGTTATGAATAAAAAGAAGTACAATCCATCAGGACTGTACTTCTTTTTGTAACACATCTTTCATGACCTCATTTGTCGTTTGAATCGTTGCAAATTCTTCATTCAAACTAGCGAGTGACACGTCATGGATGACCGCTGCGGGGATCCATGTCCCGCTGATTGATTGACGGTCGAAGGTTGCCGTCGCGTCGGAGACGACGATTGGATTGAATCCTAAGTTTCCTGCCATCCGTGCGGTCGTCTCGACACAATGGTTCGTGATCAATCCGGTGATGACGATCTGTGTCACACCAAGTGCTTCGAGTCGTTTCTGTAAGTCCGTTCCGATGAAGGCGCTATTCACCTGTTTCGTTAGGATGATATCTTGTTCACGAGGTTGAATGAAGTCTTGGAACAAATGACCGTCTTTTTTGAAATAGAAGAGTGAGGTTGGAACGTTCGTGACATGTTGGATGTAGATGATTGGTTGATTTTGATTTTCCCAAGCTTCAATCAACCGTGCGATATTCTCTTCACATTGTGGATTATTACGGTTGCCCCAGCTTGGATCGTGAAAGGCTTGTTGGACATCGATGATGAGTAATGGAACGACTGGTGTTTGCATGTTGATTCCCCCTTGAATTGGTTACTTCAAGTGTATGCAACGGAGGAATTCAGATACATAGAGGTTTGACGGAAGTTTCAGCGAATGACTTAAGAAAGAACGGATTATGTACCGTTTCACTTTATTTTGAAAGGTGAATGCCAAATGGATGAAATAGACCGCCATATTCTTGAATTGATGCAACAACAAGCCCGAATCTCGATGACCGAATTAGGACGACAGATTGGATTGTCTACGCCTGCTGCGACCGAACGGGTAAAGCGACTTGAAGAACGCGGAGTCATCATTGGCTATCGGGCCGTCATTAACCCCGAAAAGATGGACAAACAAGTGACTGCCTTTATTCTTTACGACACACATCGTTGTGAGGCGTTCCGTGAATTTTGTCGTCAACAGTCGTCTGTGATCGAATGTCATCGTTTAGCCGGGCAGTATAGTTACCTCGTCAAAGTGGTGACGGAGAATGTACGCACGTTAGAGACGTTCATCGATGAGTCGATGGAATACGGTCGTCCCTCATCTTTGATTAATCTATCTTCACCCGTATCATTCAGACCCGTTTTATGAAAACGATGGAGTGGCTCTTAGTAGTGAGAGTAAATGCAAGTTAGTGAAAGATAATTGATGATTTTTTTATCAGTACAAAGTGATTTTTAAACAAATGAAATGAAATGGAATGAGGAGGGACACGATGTCGCACGATGAGCGTTTACGAGAAATAACTAAGGCTCGCCTACTTACGAACCGTATCAATGTCATGTTATCGCTCACTCTTTTGTTAGGGGGATGGATGATGTGGTGGTTTGGAGAGTTCTCTCTCATTCAAGTTCTCTTGGGAATCCTTTTGCTCATTCCACCTCTTTTGATGGTGCATATGTGGGGACGTACCCGAATGTTGCTTCGTTTCAATGAAGAGATGGAGTATCAACGTATAGTTTGGTCGGAGTTCATTCTTGCGCTGGTTGTCGTCTGCATATTGATCGGAATTGCAACTACAATCATCCTGACCGAATCATTTAGCTTATCGACTGTTCCACTCCTGATCATGTTCATCGCGGACCTGATATCTAGACACGTTGATCAGCGGATGAAGCAAATCAATCCGGAACATGTGACGTACGCAAATCTCGCTCGATATAAGACGAAACGCAGCTAACTTAAGTCAGCTGCGTTTTGTATTCGAACCTAATTGTTGTTCGATGTGGTCAAGGCGATCAATCAATACTTGCATCTGCTTCGAGCGTTCACGTTCCATAAAGAGTTGCTCATCTGCTCGTTTCTCAGAACGTGCCACGACATTGCGAATCCACAAAATACCGATGATTAGTACAGAGATTGGTAAGATGGTGAAAATAAGTCCGAATAATGAGACCATGATAACGTTCATATACACATACCTCCTTTTCTACACCCTCATTATACTTCCAAATCTAACCAGGGGAAAAGGGGAATCGTGGCATTTCAAATCAAATATGCATAAGCTAAAAAAGAAAAAAGGAGTTCGATACATCATGACGTTTACTACATATCAACAAATCGGTACGTATCTATGAAACGGCCGACCCGACTTGGTACGGACGAGGCGGGGTACGTCATCAACCAGACGTCCATCCGTCATATACAGCCTGACTTTGAAACCGTTCTTTTTAAAGCAATCGAATTGGTGAAAGAAGTGTTCGATGAACAGCTACACAGCATATACCTTTATGGAAGCATCGGGCGCGGGACGGCCGTTGCTGGACAATCAGATCTCGATTTGACGGTGCTCGTGCATGAGGATGTCGATGCGACGGAATTGGTGGAGCAGACGGAGCGATTGCTAATGGAGCATCCGGAAGTCATCAAAATCGATTATGACATCGGGCGTCTGGATGTGGCACTGAATCCGGCGAACCGTTTTGAATGGGGCTTTTGGTTACGACATCTCTGTACGTGTGTGGACGGGGAAGATGTCTCGACTCGATTCCCACGCATGAAGCCGGATGCTCGTGTAAGTGAGGCGTTGAACCAGGACTTGATTTCTTCGATTGAAATAGCCGAGTCGAAATTGCTTTGGGGACAGATGTCACATCTGGAGAAGCGCTCCATCGTGAAGCGCGTCATCCGAGGTTGGTATTTGACGATCAATGTGAAGGACCAAAGTTTTGCGACGACCGTAGAAGAATGCTTGGCGATTCTAAAACTTTATTTCCTGGAAGATCGGCGAGTAAAGCAGGGGGAAACGCTGTTGAGACAAGATGACATTACGAATCAACAGCTTCTGGACTATTTGAATGAAATAGATTGGACTTAACGATGTCGTTCTTCGATTGGGATATACCCGTTTGGTCGTCTTCGCTGTACGTCCGTCTCAAAGTAGAGTTGGGGCGTGTATAGAGCGCTCGTTACGTAAAGAACGATCACAGACTCGACTAAAATCGGCCATTGAATGAAATCGAATAAAAATAGAAACCATATAGAGTGTGAAACGAGACACATCGCCCAAGTCATCCCATTCTCTGTCCGAATAAATCGGTACAGGATGCGAATCAATACGATATAAGGGAAGAAGAGATAATAGAACATATTTTTCAATTGATGTCGTCCTTTCTAGAACAGATCCAATCATCTAACTCAGTATAATCGAGGAGAGACGGACGACAAAGGAGAATTTACAATGAAATCAATCGCCATCATCGGAGCCGGTGTCAGCGGGCTCTATGCCGCGACCCAACTTCACCAAAAAGGATATGACGTTACGGTCTTTGAAGCACGTGACCGTCAGCTCAGTAAAGTCCTTCAGCAGTATAGTCAAGCCATCACCTCCTTCATTCAATAATTCAGGAGGAATTCATTATGACAAAACAGATGTACCGCGCCTTATTCGCGTTGGCCATCAGTGCCTTCGCCATCGGGACGACCGAGTTTGTCATCGTCGGTCTGCTCGAGACAGTCGCGGATGATTTAGCCATCTCGTTGACGACGGCTGGAAGTCTCGTCTCCGGTTACGCACTCGCATTGGCCATCGGGACACCGATTTTAGCGGTCGTCTTCAGCGGGATGAACAAAAAACGCTTGCTCGTTTGGTTGATGGTCGTGTTCACGATCGGGAATGCCCTCGGGGTCATCGCACCAACCTATGAATGGTTGATGGTGTCCCGTGTCGTGACTGCCGTTGCGCACGGATTATTCTTCGCCATGGCGACGATTGTGGCGACACGAATCGTTCCACCCACGAAGCAAGGAACTGCCGTCTCCATCATGTTCACAGGTCTCACGGTCGCAACGATTTTAGGCGTACCGCTCGGGACATGGGTCGGTCAGTCGTTCGGTTGGCGCACCACGTTCGGTGTCGTCGCCGTGCTCGGTGTGATGGGTTTGCTTGCGATTCTCACATCCGTGCAGCAAGACAAACAGCAGATTGAAGAAAAGACAACCCTTCGAGACATCGGGGCGCTCGTGAAGAATCCTCATATTTTAGGAGCACTCACGGTGACGATCCTCGGGTTCGGGGCGACGTTCGTCCTGTTCACGTATATGGCACCAATCTTATCGGGTGTCAGTGGATATGCGGGCTCGAGCATCACGTGGATTCTATTACTGTACGGCGTGTTTGTCGCTATCGGGAATATCATCGGCGGACGAATCGCAGACAAGGAGCCGCTCAAAGGCTTACGTTTCGTCTTTCTTGCTCAAGCGGTCATTTTAGCGCTTCAATACGTCCTGTTACCGGAGAAATTCTTGGCGCTCGTCGCCATTTCACTTCTCGGACTGGTGGCGTTCATGATGTCAGCCGGCGTACAGACACACATCGTTCAGCTCGCGGAACGATACGTCCCGTCGGCGAAAGGAATGGCATCCGCGTTAAACATTTCGGCATTCAATATTGGGATCGCCCTCGGTTCGACGCTCGGTAGTGTCGTCCTCGCCGTCTCAGACGTATTGAACACGGCCTTTGTCGGAGCAGGGATGGCGTTACTCGCGTCACTTCTTGCGATGGTCAGTTACAACAAACAAAAGGAGAGATTATGATGAATACAACACAACTTCAAGCACAAGAGGAACAATTGACACTTTCGACGTTCGGTCACGAAGAGGCCCTCCAACTCGGTCAGACGATCATCGACTTGGCGAAAGAGGACGGGGTGAACGTCGCCGTTCATATTGAAAAGAACCGTATCCCGGTCTTCACGCATTTGATGGAAGGAACGACAGAAGAGAATTACATGTGGTTGTTCCGGAAGAAGCGGGTGACGGACCACTATCAACGTAGCTCGCACTTCATCGCGAAGCGTTTTGAGGAGTCGGGTCTTTCGCACGATACAAATTCACTGTTACCAGCGAACGACTATCAGGCCATCGGAGGGACGCTTCCAATCCGCGTGAACGGTGTCGGGATGATTGGTACGGTGACGGTCGCAGGCTTAACACCGGAGCTCGATCATGAGTATGCGGTTAGAGGCATGGAGCGTTATCAAGCCAAACAAGGATGAGTGAGAAGGGAGAGCAATCAGGCTCTTCCTTTTTAATTTGTAAAATAACGGAACTTTTCTCATGCTCATCCCGTATAGTGGAATAAGAGGTGAATTAAGATGAATAAAGAGGAACGACTACATACCATTCAACAATCAAATCGAAAGCGACTTTTGCAACGACTTTTGCTAGCAATTCCAGCTGCTCTCGCGGTCTACTTTTTAATACGAACTGACGGGAACATCTGGATTGGGTTCGCCATCATCGGCGGGGTGTTGCTTGCGACTCGTTACTTCTTTTCGAATGAAGCAGAGGCGATCAGTCAATTGTCGGAGCAAGCACAGGTGAAACGTGTCGTGACACTGCAGTATCATCTGGACTTCCTCTTTATCGCATTGCTCGCACTCGTCAATCCGCTAGCCATTCGAATCATGGAATGGTCTTGGATTCCTGTGGTTCTTATCGGAGGGGCATTGCTTTATATCTTATGGGCTCAAGAGAAGCTCGATCAACAAATCCGCTGGCTCGACCCGGAACAACCGACACGTCGTGAGATTCGACGATTCTGAAAGGATGAATGAAATGAACAAACAAGAACGGATCAATACGATTTATCGTTATCAGCAGCGTTGGCTTTTGTTGCGCTCGATTCTTGCAATACTAATAGGAGGACTTGTCGTTCTCACCCTTCAGTCTAACGGAGAACCGATGTACACCATCCCGTTAGCGTTCACACTCACGATTATGCTTTACGTCATCGGACGAGAACGTCGCTTCGTCAGAAAGTTGACCAGTGTGGAACAAGCCAAGCGCATCATCGATTGGCAATATGTATCGGAAATGGGACTCCTCGTCTTGTTGGCGATTCTCTTCCCGTTCATCGTCCTGATTGATTGGCCGATATGGTCGCTCCTCATCGTCTTTTTAAGCGGAGTCATCTTGTTGCAAGTCGCACAGAGAATGCTCGACCGACAGATTCCACAGTACGACGTGGAACAGCCGATGCGTCGTGAAATCAGACTCGACTTCGTAAAAGATTGAGGTGATACCGTGGACAAAGCCGAACGATTTCAACAGATCGCACAGTTCGAGAAACGATATTCTCGTCTCAACATCATCGTGAGCGTAATCATGCTAGTCGTATCCATCTATTTTCTTTCGACATGGAGCCCGTATAGCATTCTTTTACCCGGTGTCGCACTTCTCTATACGACATGGCTTGAATGGAGGAAGATGATATTACAGCAGTCCTTCAACCCATCGACACGCTATCATCGTCTATTACGTATCGATTTTTCTGTCATGTTGAGCAGTTTGATCTGGTTCACGATTTTGATTGGGTTGCATTTCAACGGAGTCGATCTCTTACCGTGGATGAGTTGGACGCTCCTGATTGGCGGACCGTGTCTCATATTGATTCCACGTTGGATTGACCGGAAACAGTCCGCGCTTGATGAGCACCACGTCACATCAGGCGAGTGGACCCGGGCAAACCGAGAACGTTTGAAACTTACGTTAGATGATATTTCAAGGAAGGGTCGTAAGCAGTCATGACAAAGAAAGAACGGATTCAAGTGATCGGAGGATATCGGCAGTCGCGACAAACCTTCCATCTTTGGCTCACGGGAATTTTTATTTTTTGTAATAGTTTTGTGCTCGGTTTTGACACATGGTGGATAGGGGGAATTGGGTCGTTTCTCACGGCCGTTCTACTCATAGGACTGACACTCAAGGAAGGACGTGTCTTACAGATTTTCACGACGAATCGAGGCATCTTGCTGACAAAGCGCTTATATCGCCTCTATTCTTACTGGATTGGAGCGGTCACAGCAGCGGTTCTTTTCAGTCGTCTCCAGATTGCACCCGTCGCATGGATCATTTTCGGTCTAAGCATCGTCATGTTAGCATGGACGCACTATCAGACCGTTCAACAATTACGACAAGTCGACCCGGAGCAACCGACACGAGATGAGGTGACAAAGCAATACCGTTCGTATGAAAGGAGTACATATGCTGACGAAAGAAAAGCGAATTGAACAGTTGCTGGAGCAGGATGACAGTCATTGGCGTTGGGGGTGGGGTGTCGCCATCGCGACGGTCGTGATGACGCTCGTGATTGCCACGCAGTCCAAACTCTACGCCCCACTCCTCGTCTTCATCAGTTTTTTCCCGTATCTCTGTTTCGAGTGGCGGAAGACAAAATTGCTTCTTACCTTTAACGAGGATGCGCGTTATCAGCGTCTGGTGTATACAGACTTCGGGGTCCAGTGGCTCTGCTTCGTCTTAACCATCTGCTTGTTGGCTGCCTATTATGCCGACTCGTTGTCGTCCGTCATCGTGATTGTCGGGTTGTTCGGGATCGGTGTTTTATCGATTCTGGCACCGTATGTCATTAATCGAAACCTACACACGCTCGATGCGCATCATGTACGAGGGAAAGAATTGCGTGAAGCACGCAATCAACGCTTCCATGAGTCCAAAACGAACACCTGAGAAGGGTTCGTTTTTTGTTTGAGGACATCGGTCCTTTTCTTCTTCGGCACGGAGGCGTAAGCTGACAATGTACACAGAACTAGAAGAATCGAGGAAGACATTCATGTTAGCTATTGTGATTGGATTGACGATTGGGATTTTGCTGCCGATGCAGACGAGTGTCAACTCACGTTTGCGTCAGATGGTCGGCTCGCCTTTCGTCGCATCCTTTTTATCGTTTTCGGTCGGGACGATCTTTTTGTCCCTATTGCTCTTATTGACCGGACAGTCATTCGGATTTGATGGCTCGGTGATTCAGGAAGGTCCGGATTGGATGTGGATTGGCGGACTGTTAGGGGTCTTGTTCTTAACGGGAAATATCTTGCTGTTCCCTAGACTCGGGAGTGTCCAGACGGTCATCATGCCGATTTTTGGTCAGATTTTGATGGGGTTGTTGATTGACCATTTTGGTTGGTTCCATTCTGTCGAACATTCAATTACGGCGCTTCGTTTGTTCGGGGTCGTGCTCGTCTTGTTAGGAGTCATCGGAACGGTCGCTTTATCCGACTGGCTCAACCGCCGAAGAGGCAAGCTGGTCGTCTCCATGGAAACGGACACGGGGAATCTGAACCTTTGGCGACTATTCGGGATTTTCACTGGGATGATGAGTGCCACTCAAACGGCCATTAACGGCTATTTGGGAACAGTGCTCGAATCGGCTCTGAAAGGGGCATTGGTCTCTTTCATTGTCGGAACGTTGGCGCTCTTGCTTATTTTACTCGTCTCACGCCACCCCGTTCCGCTCGGTCAATTGAAAGGTCAACCGTGGTGGATTTGGCTCGGTGGGATCATTGGGGCGCTCTTCATCGGAGGAAACGTCCTCATCGTACCGATTGTCGGGACAGGGATCGCTGTCATCATCGTCATTGTCGGACTGTTATGCGGAAGTTTACTGATTGACCGTTTCGGTTGGTTCGGAGCGAAGAAGAATCCGGTCACTGGTGTTCAACTTGTGAGTTTGGTTGTCATGGTCATTGGGATTGTATTGATTCGTCTATCTTAAGGGGGGAGAACGATGCGAGGGGTGTTGTTTGCAATCAGCGGAGGCTTTTTTCTGACATTACAAAGTGTGGCGAATGCGCGAATCAGTTCACAGATTGGAACGTGGCAAGCGGCGACGTTGACACAGTTCACAGGATTCATCGTCGCACTTCTCGTCATGTTGGCGTTACGCGACCGCACGTATATCGAGATGCGTCACGTGAAGCCGCTCTATTTATCGGGCGGAGCATTTGCGGCGATTATCTTATTTAGTAATATGACGGCCGTCCATAAACTCGGGGTCACGATGACAATCTCGTTGTTTCTCATTGCGCAACTGGCGCTCGCGCTCGTTATCGATTGGCGAGGCTGGTTCGGAATGGTGCGACGGAAGTTGAACGGGGCTCAGTTGATTGGTGTGTTCATGATGATTGCGGGGGTCATCTTATTAAAATGGTAGGGGGAAACGTGCATGGTTGACGCGTATGTGAAGCAATTTGAATTGACTGTCTTACCAGAAGAAGCGCAAAACGAGTTGCAGCTCGTTCGATACGAGCCGGGAGACGTCATCTGTACGCAAGGCGATGAAGCGGAGCATCTCCGTTTCTTAGTAAAAGGGAAGATTCGCGTCTCCCATACTTCCGCTACCGGCAAACGACTCGTCCTCTCCTTCAAATATCCGCTCGACTTGATCGGGGATATCGAATATATTCAACGGACCCCGTTTTTGAATACGGTCGAGGCCGTCACGGAAGTCGAAATGCTCGTCATTCGGTTCGAGGACTTGGTTCGTCATGCGCATCAAAATGTTGCGTGGTTACACTATTTATTAGAAGAAATCACGCGAAAATTTGAACGGAAATCACAATCGCTCAGCTTCAATCTGTTCTATCCCGTTGAAGTGCGACTGGCGAGTTATCTGTTATCGATGACACCGAATGACCAAACACTCGGCTCGACCGTCGACCAATTGACGGATATCGCTGATTTGATTGGGACGAGTTATCGCCATGTGAACCGGACGCTTCGTCGTTTCGTCGAGGCAGGATTGATTGAACGAAATTGGCGGGTGATCACGCTCGTCGATCGGGAAGGCTTGTTGGAGATTGTCGGGGAGAGCATTTATGAATAGGAGGGGAGGATCATGGCGATTGGGATGATGCTTGCTGTCATCGGCGGAATGCTCGTCTGTGTGCAAAATACGTTTAACGCCAACGTCAAGAAGCGTGTCGGGGCATGGGCGACGACGACACTCGTCCTTGGACTCGGATTTTTGGCATCGCTGCTCATTGGATTGTTCCAAGAAGGGAGTGCCTTGTTCCGAGTAGAGGAGATGGAGACATGGTACTGGTTCAGTGGAATCCTCGGCGTCGGGGTCGTCATGAGTGTGACACAAGGGGTCGAGCGCCTCGGACCGAGTTATGCCATCTCGATCGTCATGGTGTCTCAAATCTTGTTCGCGCTCCTTTGGGATACGTTAGGATGGTTCGGCTTGACTGCCGTCCCGTTCACATGGAAGACAGTCGTCGGGATTGTCTTGATTGTCGGTGGAGTGCTCGTGTTTCAGTTGAGCGGAAAGGGTAAACCAACTCGCGCGTCGATGAATCGTGCGAGTTAAACGTTAAAAAAGTTCCACGTTTTGAACGAATCCTTTTTTAGAAAGACACGTATACGTTAGAAGAACAGAATGGAAGGGGTAATCATATGCAACGAGTGATGGACATGGCATGGGCAATCTTGAATCTAGGGTTGTTGACGATGATTGGAGTCTTTTTATTTCGATTCCTTCGCCGAGACTCAAATTGATCAGCATCTGACAATCGTCAGGTGCTTTTTCCTTTTTAATGGGAAAACCTCGAAAGTTTGCTTATGGATTGTTAAGATATAGATATCGGCGAATTGGATGATTTTTACTGTTGGAGGTGTGTGTGGTGTTACGGGAAGAACGAATGGAGTATCTGTACGACAAATCATGGACTAAAAAGGGTCCGCTCCTGGTGATTGTCATCGGTGTAGTGACAGCGCTTTGGTTATTGTTCAATGATTCAAGGATGAACCTATCCCTGTTCATCTTTTGTGCGGCGTTGCTTATGCGGCTTTTGGTGGCGACGTGGCATAAAATCCAGTTGTTTTTACAGTTCAATGACTCATCTACGTATCAGCGCTTTATCTATTTGAAAGGGACGGTCCAGTTCGCTCTCTTGATTGGAACTTTAGCGCTTTTGGCGTTATATGCACTGAAATACATATCGCTTGATACATTAAGCCTTGTCTGTGCGACGTTGATTGCGAGTTGCCTTATTCTCGAGTCGTGGGTCGATTGGAAGATTCTAAAGATTGATGACGAGCACGTGGTCGAAAGTTTATTAGGATTGATGAATCGGGAGAAAAGTAAGGAATGAAACTGTTCGAGAATAATTTCCTTATAGAAAAATAAAGAAAACACATGAGGGGGATTCGATGGTAGGCCATGAAGTTAGACTAGAACGAATGTTGAAGGATGATGAGAAACGAAAGAAGCAAATGACCCTTCCGTTGATTGGGGCCATCATCTTGACCTTTCTCTATATATGGACAACGAACGTGTTCTTGTTATATGCCATGATTTTTTTCGGACAATTTCCTGCCTTATATAAATCATGGCACCGCAAGAAGTTATTACTGTCATTTAACGAAGACAAACGGTATCAACAACTCGTGCGATCTGAATTTTTATTGGGTCTTACCTCGCCATTACTTGTTCTCATACTGATTACCAGTGCGGAGCTTGAGTGGATTTCATTGTTCACGTTCGTTATCATTGCATTTATTGGAATCATGGTTCTGTTGATTCTCAGTTTTCCAATCGACCGCAAGCTAAAAGAAATCGACCCACTACACGTGACGGGTGTCGAACTCGGTCATGTCCAATTTGAGCGGAAGAAACAAAAAAGGAGGAAGGTGAATGGATAAACAAGAACGCCTCCCCAAAATGGTCGAACAGGATCTCGACGCGAGAGGGGTCAGCGCGATATTTGGCATCATCGGTCTGTTTCTCCTTCTCGTTGTTTCAGTCATAAAAGGGATCACGGTGACGACGGTTACCTTCTCTTTTCTCGTGACCCAACTGCCGTTGCTCTATCAAGCGTGGCGACGGATGAAGTTGTTGCGCACATTCAACGAAGACGAGGAATATCAACGCCTCGTGCGCCGTGAATTTCTAATTATCGTTACCATGTTTGCGTCACTTGGTGTATTCACCTTCCTTACGAAGTTCGTACTCGATTCGATGCAAGAACTACTCGGTGTCGCATTGATTGGCGTCATCCCGCTGCTCATCTTGTACGTGTCGATGGATCGTAAACTACGTGAAGCGGACCCGGAACACGTGACGAATCGAGAGTTACGACAAGCACATCGTAAACAGAAAATCAGCCCTGACAGACGTCAGAGCTGATTTTTTTATGAGAACATGGAGATGAGAAAACCGCAGACGACCATGCCGATTGTATAGAATGTGAACCGGTGTCGTTCCCAAAACGAGTCATTCATCGTGTCACCGCCACATCATCAAGCGGTGTGTCGACCATCCGAACGAACGCTTCGTCCGGGTCGGTCGTTCCGGATTCTTTGAGCCAATCCTGAAAGTCCCCTTCATATAAAACGCGTCCACCATGCAGGAAGATGACGTGAGCATCGAGTTGAGCCAAGTCGTGTAGTTGATGGGTTGAGATGAGACACGTCTTGCCTTCTTCGACGAGGCGTTGCAGGCGGCGCATGATTTGAATGCGTGACGCCGGGTCGACCCCGCTCGTCGGCTCATCAAATAAATAGAGAGAACGTTTGATTGAAGATAAGAGCGTCACGAAGAGCCATTTCTTCTCCCCGACCGACATCTTTCCGAGCTTCATCGTCCATAGATGTTCGAATAGTTCTTGTTCGCGAGAAGTTGAAAGGTTATTCATATACGATTCGAGTTTCTTGAAGTCGGGACGTTGCGACAGACGTCCGATGAAATAGGCGAAGTCTTTCCCCGTCAACTCATGATGGTTATACATGAGTTGTGTCAAATACAACATGTCCGTCGTCGGAACGAGGTCGAGTGATGCTTTGTCAACGGGAAGGGTCCCCGTCATACAATCAAACAGTGTCGTCTTTCCGGCACCGTTCAGTCCGATTAAGACGTTTAGTTTATTCGGTTGTAGCGTGAACGATACGTCATCGAGCACAGGACGTGTCGCTTTCGGATAGCGATAAGTGAGTTGGTTTACGTGCATAAGGACCTCCTAGCGTGTCATGAGTGAGACGAGACTAAAGCGTTTCAACGCAATCACTCCGATGATGAAATATCCAAGTACGGAGAGGCTTGTCGCCCATACTCCGAACGAGAGATCGACGTGAGTCGTCAGATGCAACAATCCGAGCGCGAATTGATGGAGTGCATAGAACGGATTGAGGAAGCTGAACCAGTAATCGGGTGACTTTGTCGCCAATATGAAAAGTGGGAACATCAAGATGTTCGCAAATGTCGTGAGACTCGTTATTTTGATCGGAAGTGCCGTCATGGCGACACTCGCGACCGCGAACGGGATACTTCCGAGTAAAACGAGTAAAGCTGACGCGAGTAACGTGAACGAGAAGAACCCGTGAACGAGCGTGACGACCGTTGTGAATAAAAGTAAGCTAATGGAAGCGAACAAGAGCTGTGCCAAGATAACGGCGATGACATATGTCAGTTTGTTGCCGGAAATCATCACGTATGTCTTCATCAGTCCGTATTCGCGCATGCGAGCGAGCTCCATGCCGACACCGTTCACATATGTAGCAAGGACGATGTATACCCAAAAATAAGCGATTTGTCCGTAATATTCTGCAGGCGTCGCTTGATGAACACCTGACAATGGTGTCGTCAACGCGATGACGAGTGGAATCCCGAGTGTCCAAAAGAAAGGAACTTTATCGGTGACGACAATTTTGGCGTACATAAAGAAGTAGCTGGTGATTTGATGCATGCGATTCCTCCGATTGTGAATGTAGTTGAGTTGATCGTATCACAATATACGAGAGATATTTGGAAAAAGTTTCAAAAAATAATCCCTCACAACGGGAGTGAGGGATAAAAAGAATCATTTTACTTTGTCGCGCTTCGCGATCTTGTCGCTCACTTGCTGACCGCTGAGCGTCACCATCGGCATGCCACCGCCCGGGTTGACGGTCCCGCCGACAAAATAGAGGTTGTGATAAAGTTCGCTTTGTTTCTTATGCTTGAAGCCACCGTTTCGTTTTTTATCCGAGACTGTACCGTAGATGGCACCTCGGTCCGAAGCATACGTCCGTTCGATATCGTGAGGCGTCCATACGTCACGCGTCACCGTATGTTCACGCAACCCGTCGAGTCCCATCCGTTCTAACTTATCGAGCACACGTTCCTCAAATACGGCATATTCTTCTTCCGTAAACGGATTGTCTTGGATATACGGGATGTGTGGCAAGATTTTGATGTTCTCATGTCCTGGTGGCGCTTGGGTCGAATCGGTCTTGTTGACGTTGACGAGGTAAATCGTCGGGTCGTCCGGAAGTTCGTGTTTCTCAAAGATTTTGTCCATCTGCTCATGTAAGTTCTCAGAGAAGAAGAAGTTATGATGTGCCAGTTGTGGATAGGCTTTTTTCACCCCGAGATGGAGGACGAATCCGGAGCTCGCCGGTTCATAATGATCGACGAGTTTGTCGACGTACTGCTCGTCCGCATCGACCATCTTCTGATAGAACGGGATGACTTCCATATTTGAGACGAAATAATCGGCGGAGCGAAGACGTCCATCTTCAAGCTCGATGGCGGTCACCTTCTCATTCACCGTATGGGCACGAACCACACCTTCTCCGGTATGTAGCTTCACACCAATCTCTTCGGCGAGCTTCGTCAACCCTTCCGCAAGTTTGTGAGTACCGCCTTCGACGTACCAACAGCCTTGGGCGTACTGCATGTAAATCATCATATTGAGGACGGCCGGTGCGTTATATGGAGAGGACCCAACATATTTGACGTAATACGACAGCATGTCTCGAAGATGCGGATTACTGATGCGCTTCTTGATAGCGCTATACATCGTCGACGTCAAATCGAACCCAAAGAGCGTTGGGAAGATTCCCGTCTTCATGACGGCTTCTAATGGGGATTCAAATCCTTCAGCCAAGTAGCCCTTCTCGGTCGTCTTATAAATGCGGGCTGCGTAATTCAACAGTTCACGATATTCTTGCATGTCTTTTCGAGAGAGGGAAGGATTTGCCCGTTGCATCTGTTCGAGGTCATGGTAGAGGTCGAGGACGGTGTCGTCTGGGAAGAACGAGCGCCATTCGAGCTCTAATCGTTTGATGGAAACGTAGTCCTCCATCCGCTTTCCACTTCCACGGAACAGTTTGTCGAAGATGTGGGGCATCGTTAAAATCGAGGGTCCGAGGTCGAAACCGAATCCGTCTTGTTCGAGCCGATTCACTTTCCCTCCGATATGATCGTTCTTTTCATAGAGTGAGACGTCGTAACCTTTTTGAGCGAGCGAGATGGCCGCTGACAATCCACCGAGCCCTCCGCCGATGACGATGACCGACTTATCCACTGATGGCATATATTCGCCGCCTTTCCGAAGTGTTATTTTCAAAAAACAGAATGAGTGCTACCTCTTCTATTCCCGTTTCCAAATGAATCGAACATGCTTTTACGGATTTGCCACATCCACAAAGATGTCATCCCTGAACCGGGAAAAGTTTTGTATAGTAAGGGAACAGAGACTGAACGAAAGTAGGAATCTAAGATGATCGTAAAAACAATCACGCTTCACTTTGCGAACGGCGACGAGATCAGCATCCCATTTGATGATATTGAATCGTGTCGGATGCATGATATTCAAGACGGGATGCGTCTTGCGGCGGATGGTCAGTTGATCAAAGAAAAAGTGATGCACGGGCTCGACCTCGTGCTAAAAAACTCAGCAAACCAACTGGAATGGGATGGTCCAGGTAGACCGTTTGACCGTATCCTAGGTATGTCGGATTTACAACATCTCGTCTTCGAATTTGAAGGGATGCGAGGAAAGTCATACCGCATCGCATGGCATGATCTAGAAGCGGTGCAAAATGCTTACCAGACGACAACTAAAGCAAATGGGAACTTACACGTGCACGTTCGGGTTTCGTAAAAATAGCCTCTCGCAATATGTGCGGGAGGCTTTATTCGTTTGACTTCACACCGCCGGCGACGAGTGGTCCTTCATAGGTGATCGTATAAATAATTCGGGCGATGTCTTCCGCTGTCTCTTCCGAAGACGGATTGTTCAACCACTCGTAGATGACGCCCATGTGAGCCGAAGACAGATAGGCGACGAGATATGGAGGCGGGACCATCATCTTGTTCGGGTCAAACAAGGTTACCGGGGAGCGCTGAAACAAGGCGGCCTGCATAAATTTTCGAAGCTTTGCCTGAAACGTCGGATCTCCGTTTGGTCCGAGGAGTGGCTTCATGATGATTTGGTTGTCTTCGATGAAACGGATGAACGGAACGAGATAATGATACGACTTGTCAGTTCGCTCGTCTCCAAAGATGTGCGGGAGATGGTGAATCAACTTTTGTTCAGCCTCTTCAAAGATTTCGTCGACGCATTTCTCCATCAATTCGAACTTATCCACATAGTGACTATAAAAGGTGCCCCGATTGATGCCGGCCCGCTCGGTCAATTGCTTGACGGTGACGGCTTCAAATCCCTGTTCTTCAATGAGACCGAAGAAGGCGTCTTTGATCAGTTTTTTCGTTCGGATGACGCGTAAGTCAGTTTGTTCCATGCTTTTTCTCCTTTTCCTCAACACATTCATTGCATCTGTCGGAAAACCGACACGATGACCGATATTGACGATTGTTGTCACCGTGAACGGGGTCTATACTGAATATATAAACCAACACGGTGTCGATTATCTTGAGTATACACGATGAGGCGCCGAAAAGGAGTGACAGAAATGAACATTCAACTGCAACACGTTGAGAAGTCATTCGGTGACCAACTCGCCATCGACAACATCGACTTCACCATCCCATCCGGAGAGATTTGTTGCTTGCTCGGACCATCTGGATCGGGGAAGACGACCCTCATCCGACTCATGATTGGCGCCCTCGCACCGGACAAAGGAAGTGTCCATATCGGCGAAACGAAGATGCCAAACATGGACATGCTCCAACAAATCGGATTTATGCCGCAGAACGATGGCTTGTACGAAGACTTGTCGGCCGAGGCGAACCTCGCCTTCTTCGGGTCGATTTATAAGTTAGGGAAAAAGGCGCTCCAGGACCGCATCACTGAAGTACTCAATCTGGTCGATTTGGCGAACGACCGGCATAAGCTCGTCCGCAACTTTTCAGGCGGGATGAAGAAACGTCTGTCACTAGCCATCGCCATCTTGCATAAGCCGGATGTGTTGTTTCTTGATGAACCGACAGTCGGAATTGACCCGATTTTACGTCGTCAAATTTGGGATCAGTTTCAGGTGATTCGGAGGGAAGGGACGACCATCATCGTCTCGACGCACGTCATGGATGAAGTGCTCGAATGTGATCGGGCCGCGCTCGTCTACAATGGACGGTTGATTGCCTATGATCATGTGCAGGACTTGCTCGACCAGACCGAGAACGGTCGCGTCGAAGAACTGTTCTTGATTGCTGGGAAAGAGGAGGTGGGTGACCATGCGTAACTTAGCGAAGCGTGTCATCTTTCAGACGTTAAATGATAAGCGAAGCGTCGCCTTGATTTTGATTGCGCCACTTCTTATTTTGACCCTCGTCTACTTCCTACTCGGGGACTCGGATTACGTGCCGACTGTCGTCCTGGACGACAACGCACCCGAACAGCTCGTCGATGCGTTCGAAGACGAGACGCTCGAAGTGGAGCAGGCATCGTTCGATGATCCGAAAGCATATATCGAAGACAACGAACATGTTGATGCCGTGTTTGAAATGAATCAAGAAGGAACGACCATCAAGTTACGCGAACCGTCGACGAAGTCATCGAAGGCGGTTGGCGAGATTCAAGATGCGTTGACGACGCTCAATCCTGCAGCCGAAATTGATACGTCATTCGTCTATGGGGAAGAAGGACAGTCGACGTTCGATTCGTTCGGGTTTGTCTTCCTATCCCTCTTCTCGTTCTTCTTCGTGTTCATTCTCTCGGCGATGGCACTCGTCAAAGAACGTAGTGGCGGTACACTTGAACGACTTTTGATGACTCCGATCAAGCGAGGGCAAGTCATTTTAGGATATACGCTCGGGTACGGAACGTTTGCGGTCGTCCAATCGATTTTCATCGTGCTCTATTCGATTTATGTGCTCGGACTATCTTCTCTTGGGAATATGGCGTGGGTCATGTTGACGATGCTACTCATGGCAGGGACGGCGGTACTCTTCGGGGCGACGATCTCGGTGTTTGCCCGATCGGAATTACAGGTTGTTCAGATGATTCCGTTCACCATCATCCCGCAAGTGTTCTTCTCGGGACTCATCCCACTCGACTTGATCCCATACGGTCTCGGGAACTTGAGTTACGTCATGCCAATCTTCTACGGAGCGACAGCAATCAAGGAAGTCATGATTTACGGAAGTGGCTTCTCAGGAATTTGGATGTATTTACTCGGTTTGATTCTCTATGCAGGGGTCTTGTACCTCTTGAATATGCGGGCGCTCGGGAAGTATCGGGGGCATTGAGTTAAAACGACAACACCCAGTCTTGGAACTGTTGAAACGCCGGGATTTGATTGGCCAGTCCGATGACGAGAAACCAAGCACCCGTATAGAAAAATGCAGAAATGGTCGTATAGAACGCATACGTACGAAGTTTGAGCGACGTGAACCCGGCGATATAGTGGAGCGGGTGCCGAAGGCCAGGGATAAAATAAGAAATCATAATGGTGCGTGCTCCATACTTTTGATAGAACGCCTCAGCTCTCTTAAGATAACGAGATTCGCGTTGTCGCACGGGTAAGATGTGATGTAGTCCTTTCCCGATTAAATAAAACCAGCCGAATGTGAGCGTGAAGAGAATCCAAGTGGAGACGAATAAAAGCCAACCTGGAATAAAGGCATTCGCGACCGTCAGATGGGTGACCATTAAGACGTCGTCAGATAATGGGGTAAACATGATGCCGATGGCAAGCACGGCATAATGTATGATCATTTCCATAATAATTCACTCCTTACCTTGTCTAGTATTCACTCGCAAGCGTAAGGAGTTTTTAGTATTCTCTTAAGAAATCTTAAGAAGTTCGTCAGAATGTGTTGCGATTCACTCGATACACTCAAGCTATCAACAACGAAAGAAGTGGAATCGAGATGATCCAATCATGGCTCAACAAATATAAGAACTACCTTGAAGAAATGAAGATGATTTCTCCAGAATCAACCTATGTGGCAGAGCGAATGACACGGAAAACAGTATTGAGCGAAGCGCATGTAATTGTTGAAATCAGACCTGGGATAATCGGTTGTACCGAAGAAATCCTTCGGAAAATGCGAAAAGATGCTACGCTCATATTGATTGAATCTGACATCGATCTGGTTCACTATTTAAAGACGCGATATGGAAGAGATCATCGAATCATTATTGTCGAAGCGGATGCTGTCGACTTGAAGAACATATTACGAGCATTGAACATCGAGGAAGTGGATGTCATCTTTTCTGGACTGCCGTTTTCAAGATTCGATGCTCAGCAAACAGAAACCGTCTTACGAGAAGCAAAGGCGATTCTCTCCAAAACAGGCTGGTTTGTCACGTTTCAATATACAAAAGGTCGATACGAGCATTTTCAACGAGTGTTTAGTCGTGTGAAGGTGGAACGAGAATTTCGTAATGTATCATCGGCATACTTATTTCATTGTGCTATGTGAGGAGGAAAGACATGCGTTCACAACCTGTTATCTGTATCGCGGACGATGACGAAGCGATACGAGAATTGCTTGCCATCTATTTAAAAAATGAAGGATATGCACTTCGGTTTGCGAAAAATGGGCAAGAAGTGCTCGACCTCGCGTCGACCGAAACGATTGATTTGCTCATTCTCGATTTGATGATGCCGATTATGGGCGGGATTGAGGCCTGTATCGAAATTCGAAAGACGCAGTTTATGCCAATTTTGATGCTGACAGCCAAAACGAGCGACTTGGATTTGATGCAAGGCATTTCCGTTGGAGCGGACGACTACATCAAAAAACCGTTCAACCCACTGGAAGTGACGCTTCGAGTCAAATCGTTACTCAGAAGGTATCGTGACTATGGGGCAGATCGGACCGAAACACAGACCATGCTCACACATGAGGAAGTCACACTCGACCTCCAGACGCGACAATGTCGAAAAGGCGAGGATTTAATTCGGCTTACACCGAAAGAATTTGATATTCTCGCTTATTTTATGAGGCATCCAAATCAAGTTTTAACCGTCGAACAGATTTACGAGGCGGTGTGGGGAGAGGCAGCATTTGAGGTCGACAACACAGTGATGGTCCATATCACGAAAATTCGTGAAAAGTTAGAAGATACACCACGAAAACCAACCATTATCAAGACGGTGTGGGGCGTGGGGTATCGATTATGAGACGGAGACAATGGGATCGCTTGCTAGTGAAGTTGATTGGTATTATTTTAGTCAATGCATTGATTGCGACGATTGCTTTTCTAATCATGGGCTATTCGATTAGTCTATATTACATCGAAAACGAAATAACACCGGATCCGCTAACAGCCAACTTAGTATTTTTAGGGGTGACGTTCATTGTCATTCTGATCTTTATTATTGGGTTTTCACTAACGATGCGGAAAACACTTCGAAAAATCACGTATTTGTCGAGTGAGATTGAACAGATCGCAAATGGTGACCTCGGTCGTACGGTTGAGGTGGAAGGGCGAGATGAAATCGCCTCGCTTGGAGAGAGTGTAAATCGAATGTCACGGCAGTTAGGCGAATTGTTTGAGAAAGAGCGAGCGCACGAAGAAGAGCGGAACCAACTGTTCTCCAACCTGTCACACGATTTGCGAACACCGCTCACGAGCATCAAAGGTTACACCCAACTACTGCAAATGAACCGCGAGCTGACAGCTGAAGAGAACAATCATTTTCGTATTTTAAATGAAAAAACGGCGCAGCTTGAACATCTTCTCGATCAGTTGATGGACGTGAACCGCCTCTATGCCCCACACATGCAACTAAAAAAACAGAAACTCAACCTGAGTTTGTTGACGATCCAGCTCATCCACGAGATGGAGCCGTTATTTAAGGAAAGAGGTCATCGATTACACCTGTCGATTCAATCTGACCGATGGATAGAGGCTGATCAAGAACAGCTCATTCGTGTATTTGAAAATCTTTTCTCGAATGCTTGGAAATACGCCGAGCAAACGAGTCCAATCGAGATTAGACTTCAAACGAAAAATCAACAGATTGAATGGTCCATCTCAAATGCGACAACGGCAGAAACGATTGGAGCCATTCCTCATCTCTTTGATCGCACATATCGTGTCGATTCCTCGAGAGGGGTCACACCAGGTGATGGATTGGGTCTATCGATTGCCCGCCAAATCATTTTGTTACATGGAGGACAGTTGACAGCGGAACCGCTAGAGGGTCAGGTTATTTGTTTTCGGGTATCGTTTCCGACTCATCAACATATAGAACGTGAGTAAATAGCTGTCCTTCGTTTTGAAAGTCGTAGCTCATAAAAGGCTGCGACTTTTTGTGTCGAGCAAATAACCTCAAAAAAAAAGCACTCGGACCATTGTCCGAAATGCTCATTAGCGTTTGAGTAACAACATCACGCCGGTCACGAATAATGCGATTCCGCTCGCGAGTCTAACTTGTTTGCACGTCACGTTCTTTCACCCCTACATTTCCTCATCGTTTTGCTTTAGCGACACGTTTTGGTGTTTTCGACATTTCTTGATAAATCGAAAGAATCTCGGTCCCGTAATTTCCTTTCGGCTGCATGGCCCATTTTTGGTGAAGAGATGGCCACGTTTTCGCAGAGCCTCGCTTGACGAGATGGAAGCGTGGGTCGACTTGTTTCGTGTTCAGTGCATCGTTTGAAGCGTATGCTTTTAGATGCTGAATTTGAGCAGTCACCCCTTGTTGTGGGGAACGGAAAAAGTGACCTTTTACACCATTTCCAGTTGTCCCGATTCCAGAGTAGTTATGCTGCTTCGGAAGGACATCGCCACCGTAACGGAAATAACCGGTCTCTTTCAATGCTTGTGCGAATGCAACATCCCCACGAACACCTTCCTTCGCGCCGATGATGACGAAGAGTTTCGCCAAATCTTCGACAGACGTTTTTGCGAGCTGGACATCACGAGGATTCTTCTTTTTTACGTAATCCGCCATTTGTTGCGGAGTCAAAGCCGATACTCCCATAATAGCATGATTCTGCTTCTTCGGGGCCGCCTTAACGATTGATCCGGTCGAGAGAAAAGAAGATGTGATCAGAAGAAATGCAATCATCAAACTGAACACTTTTTTCATTATATGTACCCTCCTAAACGAATCCTATCCATTGAGAAATAATACCATATTAGGATTAAATTTTAATTTCAAATTTATTTATGAAGGGAATGAGAAATTAAAAAAGCCGCTCTGAATCAATTCATTCAGAACGGCTTTTCCTATTAATTCGCTTGTTTCAACTCTTCAACAGTCTCTACTTGGTCATCAAACTTACGAACGTCCACGCGTTGTACAAAGAACGCAAGGACGAGCGCTAAAAGGTTCATCCCGAGTGCAACGTAAAATGAATATTGAATCCCAGATAAGAGGGCTTGCTGAGTGATGGCACCCATCGAGCTCTCAGTGAGTGTCGCAGGATCGACTCCTGTCATCAATGATTCAGCTTCTGTACGTGTCACCGAGTTCATGATGGTCACGAGTACTGCCGTACCGATCGCACCAGATACTTGTTGTGCTGTGTTGTTGATTGCCGTTCCGTGCGGGTTGAGGCGAGTCGGCAATTGGTTCAGTCCATTCGTCATGATTGGCATCATGACCATCGACATCCCAAACATACGTAACGTGTACGTCAAGACGATGTACGTATACGTTGAATCAAGTTGAACGTTTGCAAGCATGTACGTCGATACGGCGGTGATCGTCAATCCGGTAAGTGCCAATAATTTTGGCCCGAATCGGTCAAACAGTTTACCTGTGATTGGCGACATGATTCCCATGATGATCGCACCAGGGAGAAGCATGAGCCCTGAATCGAGTGGGGAGATGCCACGTACGCTTTGGACGTAAGCCGGTGTCAAAATCATACCGGAGAACATCGCGACCGCATTGACCATCGCAATGACTGACGCGAGTGCGAACATCGGATGTTTGTAAGCACGCAAGTCGAGCAATGGTTTCTCCATATGGAGCTGGCGGTAGATGAAGGCAATCAATGAGATGGCACCGATAATCATCGTCGCTAAGACAATTGGGTTATCCCAGCCATCCGAGCTTGCTGAACTGACACCGTATAAAATCCCACCAAATCCGAGTGTCGATAAGACGAGTGACAAGTAATCGAGTGACTGATCTTTATTTTGGACCATGACGTTCTCTGCTTTCCAAACGGCGAGCGCGAGACCGATGATGGCAAGTGGTAAAATCATTTCGAATAAGACGCGCCAATCATAGTACTCGACGATGTAACCGGAAAGTGTCGGTCCAATCGCAGGTGCCGAGATCATGACGAGCCCGAAGATTCCCATCGCCATTCCCCGTTTTTCACGAGGGAAGCTGACGAGCATGACGTTCATCAAGAGCGGTCCCATTGTCGAGGCTCCGACGGCTTGAATCATCCGACCGCTCAACAACCAGCCAAAGTTTGGCGAGAAGGCCGCGATAGCCGTACCGATAGCGAAGATGCTCATCGACGTAATGAACAAGCTTCGGTTTGAAAAACGAGTGATCAAATAGGCGGATGCCGGGACAAGTACACCTGTCACGAGCATAAAGCCGGTCGCGAGCCATTGTACGGTCGAGTAGTCTGCAATCTCGAGATCGACCATGATCGATGGGAGCGCGACGTTGAGTAAAGAGTTGTTTAAAAATGCGATAAATGCACCCGCAAAGAGGACCGCCAACATGACGTAAGGCGGTTTCTTTTGGAATTCTGGTTTCATATGGATGGCTCCTTTATTTTCTAAATAGTTATGTGTTGGTAAGTGTCGATGAAATGATTTTATACCCACTGTATAAATAATGCAACCATTTTGTACTATTAGTCTAAAATGGTTTTCGGTGCTATAGTAAAGGTACAAACCAGACAGAACGGAGCCATGTAAGAATGAAAGAGAAAAAGAGAAAAGTCGCCGATATTGCCATGTCTCTCTTCATCGAAAATGGGGTACAGCATACATCGGTGCAAGAGATTATCGATCGTGCCAACATCTCTAAAGGGACGTTTTATAACTACTTCTCATCGAAGACGGATTGTGTCGCCAGTATCCTCGAGAACTTACGATATGATGCAGGGCAACGCCGGATTGAGATGCAGATGGGGCGCGATAAACGAGATCGTGACGTCTTCATCGAGCAAATCTCGATATTGATTCAATTGAACGAAGAACGGAATTTGCATGCGTTATTTGAATCGATCATGTCGTCAAACGAGAATGAATTGAAGAAACTCGTACTTCAACATCGCATTTATGAGATTGAATGGATTGCGATGCGTTTGACGGAAATTATCGGGGAGGAAGTAAGACCGTATTCGATGGAATTGACGGTGCTCTTCAACGGGATGTTGCAACATATCTTGTTCACGAATCGAATCACGAATGCCGCTTACTCTCCTCAAAAGGTTGTTCGAAACTTATACACATATGTCGAATTGATTGCCGCTCGAATGATGGAGACAGGAGAGCACGTTTTGAACCCGGTCACGGTCGATCAAATGCGTGGAACGACAGATAAACATCTCATTACGATCGAAGAATTGATTGAGATGGCTGCTCGTATCGAAGAGCATGTCGAGATGACAGAAGAACAGCGTGATTTGTTCGATGCGATTTCATTCGAGCTCAAACAAGAGCGTCTTCGAAAAATCGTGTTAGAGCAATTGTTGAAGCCGTTCCAGCGTCTATTTAAAGGCGTGACGGGCGAAACAGAAGTACAAAAATTTACGAATCTCGTGTGGTTGTACACGCGGACACACTAAGGACAAAAATTTCTCGATACAGTAATATAGAAGAAACAAGGAATGGAAAAAAGAATCAAAAAGTTTCCTCGAAAAAGAATTGATTCCTACAAATCCATACGCTACAATCAAATTACCGAAAGCGCTTTCGGGAAGAGGAGAATGACATGGGTACGATTTATGATTTAGCCAAAAAAACAGGATTCTCAATCACGACAGTGTCCAAAGCGTTGAACAATTATAAAGACGTGAGTGACAAGACGAGAGCGAAGATTCTTCAAGCCGCTGCTGAGATGGACTACTTGCCGAACGCACATGCCCAGTCGTTATCGACGAAAAAATCATGGGCGATCGGGGTCATGTTCTCAGAAGCGAATGAAGTCGGGATGAAACACCCGTTCTTCAACGGGATCATCGAAAGTTTTCGTCACGCGACAGAGGAGCAGGGCTACGATTTGATTTTCGCCTCGCGGAATCTGCGCAATCGTGACATGAGTTACCTCGAACATTTTAAACACCGTGCGGTCGACGGCATCGTCGTCATCTGCTCGGACCGAATGGATGAGCAAGTTCAAGAGCTCATGCGAAGCGACATCCCAATCGTCGTCGTCGATATGGACAGCGCTAACTGTAGCGTCGTCTATTCCGATAACATCGAAGGGGCGCGTCTCGCCGTGAATTATCTCTATGAACTCGGTCACCGGAAAATTGCCCACATCGCTGGGGATGAAACGATTGACGCCGGAGCGGCGCGAATCAAAGGATATGAACTTGCGATGCAAGAACTGGACCTTCCGATTCGACCAGGCTACCTCGTCAACGCCGGTTTCTTCTCGGTTGGGGAAGGCAAGCAAGCGATGGAACGATTGCTTGAACTAGACGATCAACCGACTGCAGTCTTTGTAGCAGGGGATCAAATGGCAATCGGTGTCATCGAAGCGATTCACGAACATGGTCTTCATGTCCCGAATGACATCTCAGTCATCGGATATGATGACATTGAAATGATTCAATATATCACGCCGAAACTGACCACGATTCGCCAAGATACGGACGAAATCGGGGAAGCGGCAGCAGAACTTTTACTTGAACAAATGACCGCGAAAGAGCGACTCACTGAACGTCGCGTCATTCCGGTACGCTTAGTCGAACGGGCATCTTGTGCACCGGTCAAACAGTGATTTATAGCCAATGATATTTCGAAGTCGCTCTCTTTTCTTCAGCAGATGGAGAAGGGAGCGCGATTTCGAAAGTCATTTTTAGAGAAAATCGAAACCGCTTTCGATATTTTATTTTTGGATAAACCGAAAGCGCTTTCGATAATTATTTACCTCTTCTTGCAAGCGCTTTCTAATACTACTTATAAAAGGATGGGAACAACACATGCGTAAACTTGTTAGCTTACTTACCATTGGAGCACTTTCAGTCGGTGTCTTGAGCGCTTGCTCTGACGGCAGCGAAGGATCATCTTCAGAAGGTTCAAAAGATGATGTCTTAAAAATTTGGTCATTCACGGATGAATTGAAAGAACCAATCAAAACATTCGAAGAGCGTAACGGCGTGAAAGTCGAATTGACAATCGTACCGACAGCTGACTACGCAACGAAGTTGAAGCCAGCTCTTGAAAGTGGCGTCGGCGCACCGGACGTCTTCACGGGTGAAATCGCGTTCCTTAAACAATGGATCGACGCTGGATATTGGGAAAACCTTTCGGAAGAACCATACAACGCAGAAGAAGTGTCGAAAGACATCGTTCCTTACGTATTCGACCTCGGGAAAGACAAAGACGGAAACGTTCGCGCCCTTTCATGGCAAACTACTCCGGGTGGAATCTACTACAAACGTAGCATCGCAAAAGAAGCACTCGGTACAGATGACCCGGCTAAAGTTGGCGAAATGATGAGCTCGATGGACGGACTCTTCGAAGTCGGTGAAAAGCTTAAAGATAAAGGCTACAAACTCTTCCCGGACGAAGGTTCAATCCGTTGGTTCGCACAAGGCGATGACCCACAAGCTTGGGTAAACGAAGACAATGAGCTTGTCTTAACTGAAGGGAAAGAAAACTACTTCGACTACGCGAAAGAACTTCGCGAAAATAACTTAACTGCTCTCGCACCAGAATGGTCACCATCTTGGTTCGAAGGAATGGACAAACCGATCAAAGTAAAAGAAGGCGGCAAAGAAACGGAAACAGAAGTCTTCTCTTACGTCCTCCCGACTTGGGGTCTCCACGCTGTCTTGAAAGAAAACGCGAAAGACACTGCTGGTGACTGGGCTGTAACAAGCGGACCGAGCCCATACTTCTGGGGCGGTACATGGGTCGGAATCTACAAAGACTCTAAACATAAAGAAGAAGCTTATGACTTCATCAAACTCATGACACAAGATGAAGAGTTCTTGACTGAATGGGCGAAAGAAACAGGTGACGTCCTTGCGTTCAACCCAGTTACAGACAAAATCAAAGATGACTTCAGCGATGAGTTCCTCGGTGGACAGAACAACTACGAGTTCTTCCTCGGCGAAGCAGAATCGATCAAACCAGGGATCGTTACGAAATACGACCAACAGCTCGACACGCTTTACGGAGCGGCAGTTAACTCTTACGTAGAAGGTAAGAAGACGAAAGACGAAGCATTGAAAGAATTCAAGAAACAAGTTAAAAACGCTTACCCAGACATCGTTGTTGACTGACGATGACCAACACGAGGGAGGAAACTCCTCCCTCGGTTCTTATGGAAGGAGAAATACACGTGAAAAAATTAGATCGTTACGGCTATCTGTTCATCGCCCCGTTCTGGGTCGTCTTCTTGACGTTTAGCATTTATCCGGTTTTTTTGACGCTTTACTATAGCTTCACGAACTACACCGGTAGCCCAGGAGAAGAGATTGTCGGATTTGCGAACTATACACGGTTGTTGACGGACACATACTTCATCGAAGCGTTTTTCAACACCATCAAGATTTGGGGAGTCAACTTCGCCTTGCAGATGGGAATGGCCCTTTTATTGGCGCTCTTATTCTCAGATCTCCGTTTGAAGCTAAAAGGATTAAACTTCTTCCGTTCATTCTTCTATCTTCCAAACTTGATCACAATCAGCTCGGTCGCGCTTTTGTTCGGTATTTTGCTCGACTGGCAGCATGGTTCACTCAACATGGTGTTGATGAAAATCGGTTTGATCTCCAATCCGATCGACTGGTTAGCAGAACCAGTGACGGCACAGTTATCTGTTTCGCTCATCTTGACATGGATGTGGTTCGGTCACTCCTTCATCATCGTCATGGCAGGGGTATCGGGTATCTCAACAGATTATTTCGAAGCCGCTCACATCGACGGTGCGAACCGTTGGCAAATGTTTACGAAAGTGACGTTGCCGCTCTTAAAACCAATTCTCCTCTACATCATGATCACATCGCTCATCGGTGGACTTCAATTGTTCGACCTTCCGATGTTGATCACCGATGGAATCGGTTCGCCAGACGGTTCATTGAACACGATGGTGCTTTACTTGTATAACCAAGCCTTCAAGTACAACAACTACGGCTACGCATCTGCGGTCGCTTACGGCTTATTCTTGATCACGCTCATCTTCTCGGCGATCGTCTTCAAAGGTATGTTCCGCAACGAACGCGCAACACAGAAGAAGGGGGCGTAAGCGATGGAACAAAATGCAGAAACACGGCGAATGCTTCCTGATAGCGAAGCGCAGCCAAAGCGTAAAGAAGACCGTCCACTCAAAGTGGCGCCACCTAAAAAACAAAAGTCGAAGCATCGTGTTGTTCGAGGCTTGATCTATGCAAGCTTGGTTATTCTTGCGATTATCTGCTTCATCCCGTTCTTGATGATGATCATCAACGCGACTCGAACGAACGGAGAAGTCATTTCTGGTTTCACTCTAATCCCTGGTACAGCATTGCTCGATAACTACGCTACCTTGAGCGAGTACATCAACATCTGGACCGGCTTTAAAAACAGCTTGATCATCTCGGTATCGGTCACGGTACTTTCGGGCTACTTCTCAGCCCTTACAGCGTATGGATTCACGTTCTACAACTTCAAAGGGAAGAATGCGATGTTCATCTTCATGCTCGTCATGATGATGGTGCCGGCACAACTCGGACTCATCGGATTCTACGAAATCTCAAAGACACTTAGAATTCTCGATACGTTCATCCCGTTGATCGTCCCTGCGATTGCGACACCGTTCACGGTCTTCTTCATCCGTCAGTACACACAAGCGACGCTTCATATCAGTTTGATTGAAGCGGCACGGATTGACGGTGCGAGCGAGTTGCGCATTTTCCACACGATCGCCCTCCCGATGATGATGCCGGCGATTGCGACGATGTCGATCTTCACGTTCATCGGCTCGTGGAACAACTACTTGATGCCACTTGTCCTCTTATTCTCTCCTGAGAAATACACGTTGCCTGTCTTGATGGGCTTCTTGAAAGGATCACAAGTCGCAGAAAACCTTGGCGCGCTTTACCTAGGCATCGCGATCTCGGTCGTACCGATCATGATTGCCTTCTTGTTCCTCTCGAAGTACATCGTCAGCAGTATTTCGGCAGGTGCTGTCAAAGAATAAATATAGAGAAAAGAGGAAAACACTATGCATTTTAAGAAAGACTTCGTATTCGGGACAGCCACGTCCTCGTACCAAATTGAAGGCGCACATAATGAAGGGGGCCGTACCCCTTCCATCTGGGATATGTTCTGTGACATCGACGGGCGCGTGTTTGAAAAGCATAACGGCGATGTCGCATGTGACCACTACCATCGTTACGAAGAAGACATTCAGCACATCAAAAAGTTAGGTGTCGATACGTATCGATTCTCCATCGCGTGGCCACGCATCTTCCCTGCCAAGGGAGAGTATAACCCAGAAGGTATGGCGTTCTACAAAAACTTGGCGCTGCGTCTCCGTGAAGAAGGAATCAAACCAGCCGTCACCATTTATCACTGGGACCTTCCGATGTGGGCTCACGAAGAAGGTGGCTGGGTCAACCGTGAATCGGTCGACTGGTTCCTCGATTATGCGAAAGTCTGTTTTGAAGAGCTCGATGACATCGTCGACTCTTGGATCACTCACAATGAGCCTTGGTGTGCCGGCTTCCTCGGCTACCATGTCGGTGTTCACGCACCGGGTCACCGTGACATGAACGAAGCGGTACGCGCCGTGCACCACATCTTGTTGTCGCACGGAAAAGCGGTCGAATTGTTGAAGCGAGAGATGACGTCCACGACCCCGATCGGCATCACGCTCAACTTGTCACCGATGTATGCGAAGACGGATTCGGCGAATGACCGCCTTGCGATGAACAATGCCGACGGGTATTCGAATCGCTGGTTCCTCGATCCCGTCTTCAAAGGTGAGTATCCGGTCGACATGATGAACTTGTTCTCCAAATATGTGCATAACTTCGATTTCATCCAACCGGGTGATATGGAGACGATCTCGACAGCTTGCGATTTCTTCGGTATCAATTTCTACAGCCGAGGCATTGTCGAGTTTAACGCAGCAAATGATTTCTTGAAGGCAGACGCTTACTCAGACTACGAAAAGACGGGCATGGGCTGGGATATCGCCCCGAACGAATTCAAAGACCTGATCCGTCGTTTACGCGCCGAGTATACTGACCTTCCAATCTACATCACAGAAAACGGCGCCGCATTTGACGACGTGCTGGAAAATGGCGAAGTCCATGACGATAACCGGATCGACTACGTCCGCCAGCACCTCGAAGCCGTCTCTGACTTGAACGATGAAGGCATGAACATTCAAGGCTACTACCTCTGGTCACTCATGGATAACTTCGAATGGAGCTTCGGATACGAGAAGCGCTTCGGAATCCTCTATATCGACTTTGAGACACAAGAGCGTATCTGGAAAGACAGCGCGAAGTGGTATGCCGATGTCATCGCTGACCATAAAGCCAAACACGCGGATAGCGTCGAGGCGTAACATGTATCCATCCCTGCCGCTACGGGGATGGATTTTTTGTGTGGAACCCTTCTGATTTGGGAACGGGGATAGGGGAGGGATATTCTATGAAACGAGAATTTTCAACATACGAAGTGACGGGCTATGACGACCAAGGAAAAATCAAGTTCGTTCATTTGAGAGAAGGTGAGTTCGTGTTGCCGGTTGAGATCAAAGGAGACGATTTACGGAAAATCAAGAAGATGATAGAGCTCAATCCAGGTGTGACCGTGATTGTCCATGCGGCGATTGACCAGAGACGGATGCGGCTTTTAGAGGTGGATGGGTACTCGCTTCGAAAAGAGTGATAGGATAAAGATGTATATATTTTGAAGGAGGAAAAACAGTGAAAGAAGCTGAGAAGTCAGTATTAGAGGCATGGCATTTAATAGAAGCGTTATCCCCACACAATCTTCCGAATAATAAAGAATTAGAGGGAGAAAAATTTAAAGATAATCAAAAAAAAATGACAATGCGTGAATTTGATGTGGAATCGGCTGATGATAAACAATTATTTCAATCAGTCGAATTAAAAAAAGCTTCGTACTATTATATTTACTATTGTGATTGCTATAAACAATATCAATTAGTCGAGGCTTTACGAAAGCTCTTTAGTATAGAAGATGAGTTAGTGAATAAGCTGAGGCAGGAGTCATATAGTTTTTCTTTCTCGGTTGACCAAACAGGAAAGTACATAAAAGATTCATTGGTCGTTCCATTTATAATGTACGTTATGAAAGAAATAAAGGGGAAAGGTCAAATCAATTATAGGTATCTTGAAGAAAGATTCAAGAGTGCTCTTGACTCCTTAGAGTTGAAGGCGCAAGAAATACTATTGAACGGGATCACTAAATCATCAGTAAAAAAACTTCAAGACGAATATATTCGTTATTTCTATAGAGTTAAAAACGAAGAAGGTGGAGAGGAAGAAGAGAAGTTAAAAAATTACCGTGAGTTGAACTTGGTATTCTTTGAGAAAGCAAAAAATGGTAACGAAAACCGAAAACCATTACCGAATTTTTATATGGGTGATTTACAAAAGATATTATCGGAAGACAGTATCAATCAAACGTTATTAACTTATATCTCGGGTATGAACTTTGAGCAACGCACACATATCGACGAAAACCGTACATATATTGAAGGTATGCTTCAACCAACGAATCTTCCTTCTGCACGATGGCCATCACCGGTTAAGCATCGTCTGTCTCTCATGCAACAAGTAGCCGTCAATCAGTTTTTTGTAGAGAATCAGGATGTCAGTTCCGTAAATGGACCACCTGGAACGGGGAAAACCACTTTATTAAAAGATATATTCGCAAATGTTGTGGTGGAGCGAGCTAGGGAACTAGCAAAACTTGAAAGTCCGTACAAAATGTTTGACGACACAGTTGAATCAGTCAAATTAGGAGACTATACATATCCAATTACGAATTTGAATCCGGCGATAAGCTCCTTTAGCATGGTAGTTGCATCAAGCAATAACGGTGCTGTAGAAAACATTTCGAAGGATTTACCGAAAAAGAACGAAGTGATTCGTGACGACTCTTCTGAATTCGATCAGCGGTACGCTGAGGAAGCAAAAGTACTCGATTTATTTCCTGATTTATCATCAATGTTGATATCGGGCGATGAAAAAGTTGATACATGGGGGTTGTTTTCAGTCCCACTCGGCAAAGCAAAGAATATCGATAAATTTGCACTGCATATGTTCGCATCTAAAAAAGAGAATAAAAAACTCGACGAGGATAAAAAAACATTGTCTGCACATCTTCTTCAATACAAGAAGAGTGAGGTTGAAAAAGAGTGGCATAGCGCTGTTGAAGAGTTTAATGAGTTGAGCAGACAAATCGAAAGCAAAAAATTACATCTTCAAAAAATATATGAAGAATCTAATAAAGTTCCGGTGATGACGAACAAACTAATGAACCTTAAAGAGTCAATTACAAATTATGAGTCTCAATTAAAAGATGCGGATAAGGATAAGGAAGAGTTATCTAAAAAAAGAGGTATAGTAGACGAGCAAATTTCTCTTTTACCGAAACGCTCATTCATTTCACGTCTCTTTACTAAAGATGAGCGTGAGATGAGCTTAAAGGAAGAGTTATTCCATATTTTAGATGCTCTAAAGGAACGTGAAGCAGAAACAACTAAAGTGAGAAATAAAAAGAATCAATTCATAACAGAAGTGAAAAATCTAGAGGAAGAGTTAGCGAAGTATGACCAACTAATTAAGCAATATGCGTCAGAGAGTTTAATTATCCCAAATGAACAGTATTGGAATGATGATGAGGAGGCGTACGCACGTAGACAAATCAATACACCGTGGGTAACGGATTCATTGAATTATGATCGAGGCTTGCTGTTTCTAAAAGCGATGAAACTCCATAAACTTGCACTGGTTTGTAATGCAGACAAAATTAATGCGGCGATGCGTCTATTACGCTTTCGTAATGGTTTGGACTTAAATAATCAAGAACATCGCAAAGTAAAGAAAGAAGTATTGAAAACGGTACATTTGATTACCCCTTTGGTTAGTACAACATTCGCTAGTTTTAGCGCCATGTATGAGGGCATAAACGAAGATTTTATCGATTATTTATTCATTGACGAAGCTGGACAAGCCACTCCTCAACAAGCTGCTGGTGCTATATGGAGAGCTAAACGGGTTCTTGCTGTAGGAGACCCGTTGCAGGTTGAACCCGTTGTCACGATTGATCAAACCATTTTGAGTGATGTGAGGAAGTACTATAATGTTTCCGAAGAACATGTCGGCATGAGTACTTCAGTCCAGTCACTTGCGGATCGAGCGAACCGGAGAGGGATGAACACAACGGACACTATATGGATGGGCATTCCGCTATGGGTTCATCGACGGTGTAGCAATCCAATGTTTTCAATTGCGAATGAAATTGCATATGGAAACAAAATGGTGTTAGCTAGCGAATCATCAATAAATACTGATAACTGTAAATGGTATGACTGTAAAGGTAGTGTGACGAAGCGTCAGTTTGTAAAAGAGCAAGGAGAGTTATTAGTCCATCTCTTATTGAACCAAAAGAATGAAAAGGGTGAGGTGCCCAATCATTACGTCATTACACCTTTTTCAGCGGTAAAGGAAGAATTGACGAAAATGCTGAAGAATAAAGGGTTTTCGATTGAATGGATAAAACAAAGTGTCGGCACAGTTCATACGTTCCAAGGTAAGGAAGCGGATATCGTCTATTTTGTAGTCGGGACAGATAAAAATACAAAATCATCCGCTGAATGGTCATGTAAACAGCCAAATTTAATCAACGTTGCAGTAACGAGAGCAAAGAAAGAGTTTCATATTATTGGTGACTATAGCTTGTTATCACCAATGAAAAACTACGCAACAATAGCGAAACATGCTAAAGTCATCCATCCTCAGAAAGTATAAAGTAAAGAAGACACATAAAACGCCAGCACCGAAAAATCGGGCTGGCGTTTATTTATGGAAGTAATAAGATTTTCCCCTGGCTCTTCCGACTCTCTAAAAAGGCGTGGGCCGATGCCCCGTCTGACAAGGCGAACGTCGTCGGTGGTGGGATGACGAGTGAACCGTCCTCGATCCAGCTGAACAATTCGTGTGACCGGCGAATCCGTTCCTCTTTTGAGGTGAGGACGTTCCATAAGTCGCCACCCGTCAACGTCTTCGACGTATCCATGAGCATGCGTGGGTCTACTGGTGTTGGGTCACCTCCGGCCATGCCGTAGAAGACGACCGTCCCGCCAATCCGAGTCGCTTCGAAACTATCCTCTAATGTCGAACCGACCGAGTCATAGACGACATCGGCCCCATGACCGTCTGTAGCGTTACGAATCGCTTCGACCCATGCTTCGTCATAGCGATAAGCACGGGCACCATGCGTTTGAATGGTTGCCACTTTTTCGACTGTGGACGTGAGACCGATGACTTGTCCACCGAGGCGTTGAATCATTTGCGTCAACAGTTGACCGACACCACCAGCGGCTGCGTGTACGACTGCGACATCATCAGGTTGAATCCGGTAGCTGTCATGAACGAGGTAATGGGCCGTCAATCCTTGAAGCATGGTCGATGCGGCTGTTTCGAATGAGATGGCATCTGGAAGAGGAATCGCCTTGTCGAGCGGGACGGCAACAAATTCTGCGTTGGCGTGCGGGACATCCGCAAAAGCGATCCGGTCCCCGACTTGAAGCGATGTGACGTTCGCCCCGACCGCCTCGATGACACCGGCTCCTTCATATCCGAGAATGTATGGCGATTCTCCGACAAGATGATAGTTGCCTTTCCGGCGATACACATCGGCATAGTTCAATCCGATGGCTTTTGTGCGGACCAATACTTCATCGACTTGTGGCATCGGTGTCGGGACTTCTTCATATGTTAAGACGTCCGGACCACCGAACTGATGAAAGACGAGTGCCTTCATGCTGATCACTTCCTTCGTTAGATTCATTCAAACTATAGCATACGGCTCGCGATTCACTCGTGATGACGCACAAAAGTCACCGGCCATTAAGTAGGTTCGGTGACTTCGGTAGATTGACTGATACGTTTGACTCGCTTTAATACGTCCCGTTTCGGTAAATCCGGGTAATCATGCTGGATGCGTTCGACGCAGGACACGATGGTTTCGGTTCGTAACAGGTGGATGATCTGCTGATCGATGGAATCGAACTCGAGTGGCGTCTTTTCTTTCGAATCCTCCCGATTTAGCCAAACCGATGCTCCGAATAAGTGCACGAATACAATCGCCATGACGGTGAACGTCGATAAATCGATAGACGGAAAGAGAGTCAGTACGACGTATAAACTAACCCCGCTCACGAATCCATGAAGGATTGTATCGAGTAGACGCGGCACGTTCACATGACTAAACGAGCGTAACGCTCCCGTTAACCCATCAACAAACAAACTGAGGATCGTCGACAATAGGTAGAAACAACCGAGCATCGCGAAAGTCGATAAGATTCGGAACGATGTGTCTTCAAGTAAATAGATGAGAATCAAATCGACGGCAAGTAGCGGGGAGAGGACGAGAGTTAGAATCAATGCGCCCCAACCGAGACCTGTCACAACCTTCATGAGATGTGAGTCCGATACCGTCCGAGCGCGATGAATGCAGCAATCAGACAGACCATATGTAGCACGACCCCGATGAGCATGGCGTACGGGATGATGGACTGGAAGCCAAGACCGAATGCGAGGGCGGCACTCGATAAAATCATAAAGCTCGCTGTATAATTTCGGACGGTTGTTTTCTGCTTCTTCATATGTACCACCGAGTATCCCGCAATGAGTAAAAAGACGGGAGACAACATGATCGGGTAGACCGATTGAAGCAACAATCCGAGTAATCCGGACAGGCCAGCGATAACGGCGAATATAGAAGGGTAATAAGCTTTCAAATTTCCAACTCCTTAACTCTTTTCCCTAAATATAACAGCCCTCCTCATTGCTGAGAAGGGCTGTCGTTTTTGTTTCAGGCTGATGCTTGATCTGAGCCTTCTTGTGCTTTCAATTCTTCACCGTACGAAACGCGGTCTTGAATGCGAACGAACGGGAGATAAACCGCAACGGCCATGGCGATCGTTGCAATCTGTAAGAGTGCAGCACGCCATCCGCCAATCAAGAAACCAGAGATGACCGGAGGGGTCGTCCATGGGACTTGAAGCGCGTTGAACGGCTCGACCCAACCCCAAAGAATGGCGAAGTACACCATAAATGAAGCGATGGCTGGCACGACGACGAATGGGACGAACATGATCGGGTTGAAGACAATTGGCATCCCGAAGATGACCGGCTCATTGATGTTGAAGATACTTGGGGCAAGTGATAGCTTCCCAAGCTGCTTCAAGTGTGCCGAACGAGCGACGATCAGTGTCGCGATGATGAAACCGATTGTGATCCCTGATCCACCGAGTTTCGTGAACACGTCGAGGAACTGAATCGTAACGATTTTTGCGTTCTCGCCAGCGACGAGCGTACCACCAGCATCGAGGATGGCTTGGTTTTGAAGCGCGTTCGCTGTGAGAAGTGGTCCCATGATTCCCATAAGGATTGCGGCACCATGAATTCCACACCACCACATGACAGACATGAGCACCATAATGATAACGGCTCCAGCGAGTGTGTCTGTCAAGTTTTGAAGTGGTGCTTGAAGCACATCATAGATGACTTCTGTGAACGTACGCTCTGCAACCGCTTGGAAAATCGCAAACGTTGCAACGGCGAGCGAGATGATTGCCAAACCAGGAACAAGTGCAGAGAATGAGTTCGATACGCCTGGTGGGACACCGTCTGGCATTTTAATGCTGATCCCGCGTTTGATGAATTGCGAGTAGATGAATCCAACTGTCAATCCGACGATGATGGCAGCGAGGACACCTTGTCCACCTGTCCATACTTTTGGAATAACGCCACCGACGAATTCCCCAGATTCAGACAAGACAGAAGCTTGTGTAATGATGAGGAATGAAATGATTCCAAGGATACCAGCTGGTACGCCTTCAATCTTTTCGTTCTTAACGTATGAGTAAGCGATTCCAAAAACACCGATCAAAGCAAGGATGTCAAACGTCGCGCCGACGACTTGCGTGAGCGGGAGTGACCAGTCTGCTCCGAATAGACCTGACATGAAGTCAGCCCAACCTGGAATCGGTAATGCCAGGATGAGAAGGAACAGCGACCCGATGATGGTCATCGGCATCGTCAGGATGAACCCGTCCTTAATCGCAAGGACGGGCTTGGCGTTCGCAAAGCGAACAAAAGCAGGGGTGAACTTTTCAAATACTCTTTCTAAGCGGCTCATAGGGGAACCTCCTTATAGGTCTTCAGCGCGCGTGGCGATGATCTCTTTATACCAGTGGAACGACTGTTTCTTCTTCCGTGCGAGCCCATTGTTGTGGTCGACGTAGATGAAGCCGTATTGTTTCTTATAACCGTTCAACCAGCTGAGAAGGTCGATTGCAGACCAAGCATAGTAACCGGCAACGTTGATGCCTTGTTGAACAGCGTGTTTGACTGCACGAAGGTGACCTTCGATGTACTCGATTCGTGGCGTGTCCATGATTTCACCGTCGACGATCGGGTCGACATCACCGAGACCGTTCTCTGTGATATAGATTTTGACGTCGCCGTAACGATCTTTTAACATGTGCATCCCATCGAGGAACGCTTCCGGTGAGATTTCCCAATCCCATTTCGTGTACACTTTGTCGTCCATCTTGACTGTCTTGTAGACGCCATCAAACGATGGGTTACCCGGGCGACCTGTCGAGTTCTCACGTCCACCAGCCATGACGAGCGCTGAGTCATTTTTCATGACGCGCTGTGGGCTGTAGTAGTTGAGACCGATAAAGTCGTTCATCGGAGCGGTACGTTTCAAGACGTCGAGCTCTTCCTCCGTCATTTCAGGGAGAAGACCTTGTTCGTTCAGACCGTTCACGACGTACTCTGGGTATTCACCTTTCAAGATCGGATCGTAGAACCAATGTGTCGCATAAGCGTTCGCATGCATTTCAGCAAACTTGTTCTCTTCTGCGTCGTCGATACTGAACGCCGGGTTGAACACGTGTGTGATCCCGATTTCGCCAGTGTGACCGTTTTGTTTAAACAATTCGACTGCACGAGCGTGAGCGACAAAGACGTTATGTGTCGTTTGGAAATAGCCTTTGACGTCGCCCTCGATCCCTGGTGGGTGTGCGCCTGTTAAGTATCCAAGTGAGCAGAAGATGACCGCTTCGTTAAACGTGATCCAATGGTTAACACGGTCACCGAACGATTGGAAGCAAGTATCGGCGAAACGGACGAATGCGTCAACCGTCTCTTTGTTCTTCCATCCGCCTTTTTCTTCAAGTGCTTGTGGAAGGTCCCAATGGTAGAGTGTGACGAATGGGACGATGTCATGTTTCAAACATTCGTCGATCAAGTTGTTGTAGAACTCGAGTCCTTTTTCGTTCACTTCACCAGTACCGTTCGGGAAGATACGCGGCCATGAGATCGAGAAGCGATACGATTCGAGTCCCATCTCCGCCATGAGCGCGATGTCTTCCTTGTAACGATGGTAATGGTCGACTGCGACGTCACCGTTTGTGTTTTCAAATGTCTTACCAGGAATTTTCGAGAAGACGTCCCAGTTCGAGAGACCTTTCCCGTCCTCGTTCCATGCGCCTTCGACCTGGTAAGAGGCCGAAGCGGCGCCGAACAAGAAATTGTTAGGCATTTTCAAAGTCATCACCTCAGTTTATTTATTTACAAGTTTCAATGAGTGGTCTAATACTTTCGCACCGTTCATCATGCCGTAGTCGACTGTGTTGATGACGTCGATTGGAACACCTTTTGGTTCGCAGATTTGCTTCCCTTTTGAAAGGAGGTACTTCACTTGTGGTCCGAGAAGTGCAACGTCGATGTTGTCGACGTAAGTTTCCATCTCCGATTCTGGGTAAGCAGCGATTTCAGCTTCGATGCCGCGTTCAGAGGCAACCGCTTTCATTTTTTCTACTAACATACTTGTTGACATACCTGCCGCACAGAAGAGTCCGATTTTAATCATTGTTGATCCATTCCTTTCAATTCGTTGATTTCGTTTTGCATGTTCATCATATATCCAAGCATTTCTTTGACGAGAATCGTGTTCATCAAGTGATCTTGCGCGTGCACCATGAGGACACCGACCGTTGCCGATTTACCTTGTGCTTCGAGCGTGACGAATTTTGTTTGAATCGCATGTGCTTCTTTTAATGTCGCGTCACCAGCAACGACTGCTGCCTCGGCTTCTTTTTTCTTTCCTTCTTGCATGAGGAGCATCGCTTGATGGTAGCTCGCTTTGGCGTCACCCGAGAGGGCGATGAGACCGAAAATATCTTCCGGTGAGATGTCGATTGTTTCAGAAACCATAATATCTCTCCTTTTTGTATGGATAACTAAAATTCATAGGTACAAATATTTTCTACACGTTGATAGTAGCACGAAAGCGTTTTCGTGTAAACCCTTTCTTTTCGAAAAAATGGCATAAAAAATGCGCACGAGAAAAGCATCTCTCGGGCGCGTTTAGGACTTGATGTTCGAGACTTTGAGCATTTTAACATGTTTAAAATGATGGATGGAACGAGAGACGTCGAAGATTTGTCCATTCGTCAAATAGACGGTATTGTCGACGATTAGTGCAGGGTCATTCTCGTTCAGGTCGAGTAGGTCGGCGGACTCTGAATCTAAAAAGTCTGCGTAAATGACTCGGTCGGCGAATCCAATCGCAAGTTTTTGATCGCTTCGTAAGTACGTATAAATCGATTTCTGAACAATGTTCTCATCCAAGTAGATGACGAGCTCTTTTCGGAAGTATGAATCCTCTACCGAGAACGGATGGTCATCGACGAGACGTAGACGCTTCACGAAGTAGACAGGCGTCCCGATCGGGCACTTCATACGTTCGGCGACCTCATCGTTCGCGACCGTCTGTTCGAAGTGTAAGACGCGCGTCTCAACTTTTCGACCGCTGAAGTCACTTGTGAGACCTTGGAGCTTTTCTAAATTGATGTAATCGCTATTGTAATGGTCACGGACGAAGACGCCGCTCCCTTGAACTTGATAGACGTATCCTTTGTTGACGAGGATCTCGATTGCTTTTCGGACCGTGTTACGGCTGACGCCATATTTATTGGCATATTCATCTTCGGTCAATAATTTATTCGTGTGTTGGTAGACGTGATTGACGATATCCGCTTCAATCTGACTCGCAACTTGCTTGTACTTCGGAGACATACAGTTCTACACCTTTCAAAAAAATTTGTGGGAATGAATTTGGTAACAGTATAGCAGATAACCTTTGTAAGCGGATACGTTTCATTTATCAATTGTTGAAAAAAGTCGAACGATTCATTGCGAGAATATTCGGAAAATGTGAAACAATAATGGCATAGAGTACGTATAGAGGATTAATGCACAGGAAAGAAAGGAAGTGCTCTAGTTGACTGAGACACATTGGTATACGGAAGAAACCACATGGCGCAAGTCACACCTTCGGCTAGGCTATACATTATTGGTATTTGTTTTGACGGCCATTATTTTATCCTTTTTCGGACGTTACGTCTGGTTGACGATCCCTTTCGTCTTGATTGGAATGACCATGATTGGATTAGACGTGAAAAAGTATCGGATGCGTCGTGCGTATATGAAGGACAGAGATGCCGTACGATTACTGAAGTGGAACCTACTGTATGATTTGATCAGTTCAGGTGTGCTCGTCTCCTTGATTTCGGCTTTGCTCATCTTTCAATATGACAGTTTGACGTTAGCGATTGGACTTCTCGTATGGGGAGTAGTAAGCGATCAGATATCGCGGATGCTTCAAAAGAAGTTAAATGAATGTGTTCCGCTGTTACATCAGTTAGATTTGGAGCGACGAAATCAATGATTGAACGGATGACACAAGAAAAAGTATGGAAACGTTTATTCGACCAATGGATTTTCGGTATATTTGGAACATTCGTAGTACTGATGTTACCAATCAGTTTATTAACAGATGACCTTACGTGGGGCGTGCTCTATATCGCCTGTACGCTCATTCCGCTGAACATCTTATATGTGAAGCGCTATCGAATGCGTCTGAGGTTTCAACCAGAACTGAAAGGGTTGTATCGTCGTCAACTCGTTCGGGACGGGATCAACAGTGCTGCCTTTTTCCTCGCGTTGAATCATCAACTATTGTTCACATCAAACGTGGCGTATATGTGTGTCACGGTATTCATCGGTTGTGCGATGCTATGGACGTTGAACGTGAACAAACAAACGAAACAACAAGACGAAGGGTATATGAGAATAGACAAGGAGGCGATATAGGTGGAGCAAGGCGTAAAGTGGATGCGACGAATGCGACGGTATGCCGTACCCATCTTGATTCTTTATGTCACGGCCATTATTGTCGCTCTCTTATTAGAGAAAATGTGGCTTATCCCTATCATGGCGTCCGTCTCCGTGATCATCGTCGTGACGGGCTATCAAGAGATGCGTATCATGTGGCGAATGACCGAGCATCCGAAGGTCCATCGATTCCTTATTTTTCAATACGTATTCGAATGGGTGGATGCGATTTTGTTGACGGCTCTTATGGTGACGCTGCTGACAACGGGAGATTTTGGTCTTATGATCGGTCTCTTTTTTGGGATATGGGGACTACTCAGTCCAATCCGTCAGAAATGGTTCACAAAACAACTCCAACATATTGAACCAGGGTTTCCGACGTATGAAGAGGTGATTGAAGGGAGAGGTCACGTATGGAACCATCACCAAAAGTAAAAGCGCAAATCGACACGATTCTAAAAGTAGACCGCTTGACCAAATGGGGTGTCGGCATCATCGGAATCGGACTCGTCGTCAGTTTTTTGATTTATGCCTCGTATTGGACACTTTCGGACGGCGTTGTTACGGGAACGTTATATGCGGTGCTCGCTGCAGTCTTGACGGGTATTTTTATACAATATCGGATGTGGCTGCGCTTTGTGACGAATCAGACGGCACGAAACCTCTTATCGTTCAAAATGATGGCACATACGCTCGCTTTGACGGGTGTCGGGATTTATGGACTCTTCTATTTCACGAGTGAAGCGACGGGCACACAATCGTTCCGTATGTTCCTCCTTTCGCAACTGACGTTTTTCGGGATTGAATACTTGGCGAAGCGGTTCGACCGCGTCATTCAATCTTATGACGAGAACTATTTGACGGATCAAGATTTAAAAGAAATTCGTGAGGTCCGTGAATACGAGAAGGAGCAACGTCGTGAACAAGCGTGATCAGATGAGAGAGCTTGTCAGAGTGGAAACTGAAAAGAATGGAGTCTTTACTTTTCTGTCGTGGATGATCTGTATATCGTTGTTTGTGGCGACTGAAAAAGGATGGGTGTCAGCAGGAACTGTTCTTTTGATTGGTCAATTTGCGGGCTTATTTGCGATTAAAAAATCTTGGAAGAAAGAAACGATTCAATTGAAGTATTTAACGAATCGAGACGCCAAACGTCACATACACTTGATGTCGATTTTTAATTTTTTGACGTTCCCGATTTTGCTCATCCTCATGTTCGGATGGGTCACGAAACAAATTGAGACACCTTACTTTATTGGGTTGATGGTGACTGGAGGTGTCATATCCGTCATCGGTCATAAATGGTACGAGCGATATATGGTTCGTCTCGACGAGAACTATGTCACGGAACGAGAGTTAAAAGAAGAACAAAAATGGGGGAGCGCGTGACTCACTCGAGAAAGTGGGAATATGAAGTGAGGATTGCGACGTATAACATTTGGAACCATGACACGCTATGGCAAAAACGAATCGACGCGATTTGCCAAGAAGTAAAACGAATCGACGCGGACGTAATTGCACTTCAAGAAGTCCGTTCTTACGAAGAGGGTAGTGTGGCTCATGACATTGCGGAAGCGACGGGTTATCCGTACTGTGTCTTTCATGCTTACCCCGACTCACCGGACGAAGGACTCGCTTTTTTGAGTAAAATTCCCTTGTCTTCAGTTGAAGCGATTTGGGAAGAGGATGTGGAAGAGTCAAACTTTTGTGCGACCCGAGTGACGCTTATCTTCGGCGGTCAGGAATGGGGACTCACGAATGTGCATCTGAACTGGCGCTCTTCTTCGATTCGAGAATGCCAGATGGAAGTGGTACGAGACTGGTTAAGCAAGGGGCGCCAAAAGGCGATTGAGGTGTTGTGTGGAGATTTCAATGATCATCCTCGATCGAATATCTATGATGATGTATCAGATGCAGGGTGGCTGGACGTGACGACGTTTGTTGCGGGAGAATCACAACCGACGTTAGACGTAAAGCACAATCCATACTTGCAATCTTCTCATCTCGAGCAGCCTGAACGATATGATTGGATTCTGTTTCGTTCGGAATGTAGTGAACTCGGAGTTCAGCATATCGATGTATTCGGCGACATGCGGACGAGTAGGGATGTTGTACCGAGTGATCATTACGGTGTGATGGTTGACTTCACCGTAAATTAACAAGGAGGATGTGCGATTGCGCATCCTCCTTTTATTTGAATAATCGAGCGATGAACCCCACACATGCCGCAAAGGGAAGAAGGAGAAGGAGTCCGAGCCATTGATCGCGCCAAACGACAAACCAGAAAGCGGCTTGCAGACATAGGATACCGACTGCGGCAAAAATCACGAATAAGAATGCTTTCTTCCGGGTGGAGCGGTCTTCCCACCATTCCTTGAAATAAGGGAAACTGCAGAGAAAAGCCATAGCCATGAAGAAGATCGCAGGAAACAACATGACGTCCCCTAACGTGTCATTCCCTTCAAATTCGAGCCACCTGGATAAGACGGATAACAGAATGCCGATCAATAGGAAGATTCCACCCATGTGTTTCCCCTCGTTTCTTTACTCGTTACTTGTATCATGCCCGTTCTCTCCCTACTCGAAAACCTGATGGATTGATGGCTTTTTAGTGAAAGTGGTGACTTTTACACGAACGGTAAAAAAGTATTTAGCGACTACTTTAACAATTTCTCTATCCAACACGCCTTGTACTCGATAGCATGAAAGCGTATCTGGAGAAACGGCTAGATATGAAGTGGAAGCGCCAGAACTCTGCGGAGTTGACGAGGACGAAGGTGATCGAGATTTCGGCGGATGCCTTCCAGTCGCGTGTCACGACTGAGAGAGTCTTGATAAAACGTTCGGGTGACCGGGCGGACAAAACGAGACTTGATGACATCACTCAAAAAAGCCCGTTTCCTTTTTCGAGAAATCGAAGCAAAGAGGAGAGTTTAGTATGTGTGGAATCGTAGGGATGATCGGACAAGTTGGAACGAAAGAGATTTTATTGAAAGGGCTAGAAAAGCTCGAATATCGTGGCTATGATTCAGCAGGAATTGCATTAGTCGACGAGGACGTTCGTACGTTCAAAGAAGTAGGACGAATTCAAGCACTCCGTGACATCGTACCGGCTGATGCTGAAGGGACGATCGGAATCGGTCATACGCGTTGGGCGACACACGGGGTACCGAGCGTGCCGAACGCCCACCCGCACCAAAGCACGACTGGACGCTTCACGCTCGTCCATAACGGCGTAATCGAGAACGATGAACAATTGAAAGCCACGCTCGACGTCCCGTTCCTTTCAGAGACGGACACAGAAGTCATCGTCCAGCTCATGGAAAAACACTTCGTCGAACTCGGCGATGTCGAGGCGGCGTTCCGCAAGACGCTTTCGGACCTCCACGGTTCGTACGCGATCGCGATGATCGACTCAGAGGACCAAGAACGCCTCTATATCGGGAAGAACAAGTCACCGCTCCTCGTGGGACTCGGTGACGGCACGTTCAACGTCGTCGCATCAGACGCGATGGCGATGCTCCAGGTGACAGACCAGTACCTCGAGCTCCACGACGGTGAAATCGTCATCCTCACACGTGAGTCGGCGACGATCAAGACGCTCGACGGTGAAGTACTTGAGCGTGCACCATACACGGCCGAGATCGATGCGTCAGACATCGAGAAGGGCACGTACGCGCACTACATGTTGAAAGAGATGGACGAGCAGCCGGCCGTCATCCGCAACATCATCCAGCACTACCAGAACGAGAACGGTGACATCGAGCTCGCAGAAGGCGTGCGTGAGCTCGTGTCAGAAGCGGACCGCGTCTATATCGTCGCATGTGGGACGAGCTATAACGCCGGACTCGTCGGAAAAGATATTTTGGAGCGCATCGCCGGCATTCCGACAGAAGTGCACGTCTCGTCTGAATTTGGCTATAACATGCCACTCTTAAGTGAACGTCCATTGTTTGTCTTTTTATCACAATCCGGCGAGACAGCGGACAGCCGTGCTGTCCTCGTCGAAGTGAAAAAACGCGGATACAAAGCACTTACCATGACGAACGTACCGGGATCGACATTGTCGCGTGAAGCGAACGAAACGATGCTCCTCCACGCCGGACCGGAGATTGCCGTCGCCTCGACGAAAGCGTACACGGCACAGATCGCAGTCCTTGCGATTCTTGCGTATGACATCGCCCGTACGATCGGGAAAGAGTTGCCGTTCAATCTAATGCCGGAACTCGCTCGTGTTGCGACGATCATGGATTCGATCATGGCACAAAAAGAACTGTTTGAGGATCTCGCGGAACGTTATTTGAAGACGACACCAAACACGTTCTTCATCGGTCGTGGGCTTGACGCTTCTGTTTGTCTCGAAGGAGCGCTCAAAGTAAAAGAGATTTCGTATATCCAAGCGGAAGGGTACCCAGGTGGGGAACTGAAGCATGGGTCGATTGCCTTGATTGAAGACGGGACACCGGTCATCGCGCTCATCTCGCAACCGAAGACGAACTTGAATATTCGCGGGAATGTCAAAGAGGTCGTGGCCCGTGGCGCGAACGCCTGTATCATCTCCATGCAAGGCGTCGAACATGAGAACGATGACTTCATCTTGCCGCATGTCGAGCCACTCTTGGCACCGCTCATCAACGTCTTACCGGTTCAGTTGATGGCATATTATGCGGCGCTCGCCCGTGGTTGCGACGTCGATAAGCCACGTAACTTGGCGAAATCGGTGACGGTGGAATAAACGGATAAAAGATTGAGTTAATAAAAAACTGCGCTTTGTTTGTTGGACATTTTCAACATACAGAGTGCAGTTTTTTAACTGGTTCCTTCGGATTGTTTTAAAATAAAGGATTGAATCATTGTATCGAATCGATAGTGTTCAAGTAAGGATTGGTTCTTTTTTGAAAGATTTAATCCGTACTCTGGTTTACTCTTTTGTCCGGGTTTGTCATAGTCCCGATCAACAAATAATTCATTGGGGGCTAACCAAGCGCTGTTGGGGATTAGATAAAGTTCAGGATGTGCGGCTTGATTGAATAGCAGAAGTATCAAATAAAGATTTGGAGTCGTGAGATCGAATTTACTTTTTTGCATAAAAACATATCCTGAATTACGAATTGCTTTTACTTGAATCTCACAAAAGCGATTATTAGAATCTTTGATGACAAAATCAACCCCGTGATCGTCTACCTCTGATGTATAGACGTCACATCCGTAAGATGCGAATTCCATTTTTGCATAGTATTCTGCATATCTTCCAAGCTGTAAGTGGTTTAAATGTTCCCAATTGAAGTTAGGCAATTCTGTCCATCCCTCTCTGTAAATACAAGATGTAATAAATTATAATACAATTCATTACAAGAATAGATGTTTTAATCTAAAAGTATATCTTTAATGAACTGTCGATTAAACCATAGATGAATACTTTCACGAAGACTTTAGCTCCTTATAAAGGAGTGAGTCTAGTGACGTAGACATAACCTTTTTACTCCTTGCCGATATCTTTGCCAACAAGCAAAATAGTAGGAGAAGTAAGCGGTTCCAACTTATGATTAGATAAAGATAAGCGACGAAAGAAGGGCTGACATGAACGTATACATTGCTTGCCATAGCGGGTTTGTGACAAGTGCAATGGCAGCGAAGTTGTTCGCACAGGCAAGCGAGGGGCGCTTGTCATGTACGATTACGCACGGAACGATTCAAAACATCCCAAACGAGGTGGATTTGATTCTCTATCAGGAAGGGGCGACCTCGGTCACCCATCCAACCGCACGTGTCCGGTCAGTCCGACAACTCCTGTCGCTCGAGGAATACCGACTACTTGTCGAAGAATGGATGGATGAGCATGAGACATGAGTGGAGCGCACGAGAGCGTTCGATTTTACTACACTTATTGGCAACCGAGACATCGACACCGCTCGCCGAAATCGCGCAGGCGGTGAATTTGTCTGAGCGAACGATTCAACGGGAACGACAATTACTTGAAGGCATCTTAAAAGAGTTCGAGCTCGAGCTCGCTTGGCAACGTGGGCATGGACTGAGCCTGGTTGGCAAACCGTCTGCGAAGCAGCAATTACGAGAAGACCTCATTTTATCCGCAGAAGCGATCCCGACGAGCGAGGACCGCTTATTTGAGCTCGCGTGGCGTCTCTTATTTGAGAACGATACGCTCAAATTACAGGCGGTCGCCAAACAGATGCACGTCTCGCCGAGCACGTTGACACAAGACTTGGAGAAGTTAGATCGATGGTTTGAAGAGTATCATTTAGAAGTTGAGCGGAAAAAAGGAGTCGGAGCAAGAGTACTTGGCTATGAGTCCGAGAAACGTAAGCTACTCATCAACGCGCTGCTTGCCCATTGGGACACGCTCGCATTCTATCGCTTCGTCCGTGGGGAAGATGACTATATTCCAGCCTTTTTGAAGACTGTACCATGTGAAGAAATGCTAGAAGGGCTTCGAGACGGCTATGATTATTTAAAATCGCACTCGTTTGAGCGGATGGATGACCGCACCATCATGCGGGTCACGTTCGCTTACGGGGTGCAACAAGAGCGGTTAGCGGCCGGATTCTTTTTAGAAATGTATACAAAAGGACGGTCCGAGGACTATTTGAAAGTCGCCACAGATATGGAAAAGGCACTCGGTATCACTTACTCGATGGCGGAACGAGTCTGGTTCGCTGAGGAAGCGAACCGTCTGCGCTCGATTAAAGATCAGATGAAAGAAGACGAGGAAGAACGCTGGATCATGCAGATTCGCGTGCATAAATTGATTCATCACGTCTCCCTCATCTATGGGTTTACGTTTACGGATGACGCGGCTCTCGAACGAGGACTGCTCGCACACATTCTCTCGAGTATGAATACGCAGGCGCTTCCGGAAACAAGTACGGTCAAGCCGCATATCGACCGCGACTACCCGGGACTTCGTTCGGCCATTCAACAGGCTGCCGACATCGTCTTTGGGACGAATACGTTCTCCGAAGAAGAGACGGTCTTTTGGGCGATGCACTTTGCGGCAGCACTCGTCAAACCGGTGCGCCGTCGTGAATATCGGGCGCTCGTCGTCTGTTCGGCCGGACTTGGTTCGTCGAAGATGCTCGTCAATCGAGTCCGTCAAGAGTTTCCGGAGATGCAAGACGTCGTCAACTCATCACTTTTTGGACTCGAACAGCACCGACTAGAAGAATATGATGTCATCTTGTCGACCGTACCGTTGCCACCGCTAGCGGTGCCGACGTTAATCGTCAATCCGCTGTTGACGAGTGAAGAAGTGCAACGCGTCCGCCATCTCTTGTTGTCATTACCGCAATCATTCCAAACGCTCGCAACGAAGCCTCGTTCAACGATGCTTGATTTTGCCGAACTTGGGGAACTCGTGGAGACGTTTGAACGTATGGATGAACAGTTTGATTTGGTCACACTTAACAATACGGACCGTTTAGAAGATATCTTGCTTGATATCGGTACACATTTAGAAGAACGTGATCTCGTACAAAGCGGGATTCAGCTCTCTGCCCAACTGCTTCGTCGTCACGAAGTCGCGGGTCTTGGGGTGCCGGGTACGAAACTGGCATTGTTCCACGGACGACATGCCTCGATTGAGAAGGCGAGTGTGTTCGCGTTTGATTTAACGACATCGATTCCGCTCCTTATGATGGATCAGTCGACCGAACCCGTAACACGTCTTCTTGTGCTTCTGGCACCGGAAGAGGCACGGGATGTCGAGCTTCAGTTCTTGAGTGCGATCAGTGGATCACTCATTGAGAGTGAGGAGCATATGCGTCTATACAGCACGGGAACAAAAGAAGACCTTCGTCTACTGCTTCACGAATGCATGAAGAAAATGATTCACGAGACGTTGTACGAAAAATGACCGAACCATGGTCATTTTTTTATTTGGCACAAAATGTTGCCAAAGTGTGAACTGGATTGAATTGAGAAAGCGCTTACTCTAGACATACAATATGGGTGTAGAGCACAAACCGGTTAGCTACACTACACATTCAACCTTTCACATTTAAAAGACTGGAGGTTTTATACATGGCGAATACGCAAGCGAGCTCGGGCGGGGTCCGAGTCAAAGTTCAACGATTCGGTAGTTTCCTCAGTGGGATGGTCATGCCGAACATCGGTGCCTTCATTGCCTGGGGGATTATTACAGCACTCTTCATTCCGACAGGATGGTGGCCAAACGAAAACTTAGCAGAACTCGTTGGTCCAACGATCACATATCTCTTACCATTACTCATTGGTTTCACAGGTGGTAAATTACTTCACGACGTACGAGGCGGTGTCGTCGGGGCACTCGCCACGATGGGTGTCATCGTCGGAACAGACATTCCGATGTTCCTCGGTGCGATGATCATGGGTCCACTCGGTGGTTATGTTATCCGCCAAGTCGACCGTGCCCTTGAAGGCAAAGTTAAAGCAGGATTTGAAATGCTCGTCAACAACTTCTCAGTTGGAATCATCGGTGGTCTTCTCATGCTTGGAGGATTCGAAATCTTCGGCCCGATCATGAGCGCACTCGATAAAGTGATGGCGGCAGGTGTTGACTGGATTGTCGGAGCGAAATTGCTTCCGGTCGCAAGTCTTTTCATCGAACCAGCAAAAGTTCTCTTCTTAAACAACGCCATCAACCACGGAATCTTGAGCCCGCTTGGTGTCGATCAAGTCGCAGATGCTGGAAAATCAGTTCTCTTCTTACTTGAAGCCAACCCAGGGCCAGGTCTTGGATTACTTCTTGCATATATGTTCTTCGCCAAAGGTGCAGCGAAACGTACGGCACCAGGTGCAGCTATCATTCACTTCCTCGGTGGGATTCACGAGATTTACTTCCCATACGTGTTGATGAAGCCAGTCTTAATTCTTGCGATGATCGCAGGGGGCGCAACAGGGATTTTCACGTTCGTACTCTTTGATGTCGGTCTCGTCGCACCGGCTTCACCAGGTAGTATCTTCGCCATTCTCGCGATGGCATCACGCGGTTCATATCTCGGACTCGTGGCAGGGATTCTCTTGTCAGCAGCGGTCACGTTCGCTGTGGCGAGTGTCATCTTGAAATCGAGCGCAGCAGAGGACGTATCACTCGAAGAAGCGACGCAAAACGTGAGTGCGATGAAAGGCAAGCAGTCTTACGCATCGGCTCTCGTGACAGATCGTCTTGATAAAGTGGACCACATCATCTTCGCTTGTGACGCTGGGATGGGATCGAGTGCCATGGGAGCATCGGTTCTCCGGAACAAGGTCAACAAAGCGAACTTGCCGATCAAAGTGACGAACACGTCCATCAGCAACTTGCCGAAAGATGCTCAGTTTGTCATCACGCACGAAGACTTAACAGAGCGTGCGGAAGCACAAGCACCGAATGCGATTCATCGTTCGGTCACAAACTTCTTGAACGCCGACTACTACGACCAATTGGTAGAAGAAATTAAAGCGGAACGCAGCAAAATTTCTTGAACTCAGAACAGATAGAGACACGGTTTAGCCATTAGGAGGAAATTAAAATGCCATTCATTCAAACAGAGATGATTCGACTTAACCAATCATTTGCAACGACAGAGGAAGCGATCACAGCAGCCGGAGCCGTCCTACAAGACGCCGGCTGTGTGACGCCGGAGTATGTTGAAGCGATGCATGAACGTCAAGCGATCGCAAACGTCTATATCGGAAATCACGTCGCCATTCCACACGGTACAGAAGCAGCGAAATCAGCGGTTCAGAAGACGGGAATCTCGTTCCTACAAGTACCGGACGGTGTCGACTTTGGTGGACAGACGGCTAAACTCGTCATCGGAATTGCAGGCGTGAATGATGAACATTTAGAGCTCCTTTCGCAAATCGCGATTCTCTGCTCGGACGAAAGCAATGTAGAGCGTCTTGTACAAGCGAAGACGAAAGAAGAAATCTTGGCGCTCTTCATGGAAGAGGTGGCGTAAATGAAAGCTGTTCATTTTGGGGCAGGAAATATCGGACGAGGCTTTATCGGATTGTTGCTCAACCAAAGCGGTTACGAGGTGACGTTTGTCGACATCAATGATACGGTCATCGAAGCGCTTGAGGCAAAACGTCATTATGAGGTCGGATTCGCAGAAGACGGCGTCGATCGTGTCGTCGTTGACCGGGTACGGGGTGTCAACAGTTTGAAAGAACCAGCTCGTGTCGTGGACTTGATCGCAGAAGCAGATCTCGTGACGACGGCTGTCGGACCATCACTTCTTTCAAAAGTAGCGCCATTGATCAGTGAAGGTCTCCGTGCGCGTGAAGTCGAGGATGCACCGGTCTATGTCATCGCATGTGAGAACATGATTGGTGGTAGTGCGATTCTTCGTCAAGAAGTAGAGTCATGTGGTGGTGTCGGGGAAGCGAATGTGTTCTTCCCGAACGCGGCTGTCGACCGTATCGTCCCGCTACAACAACATGAGGATCCGCTTTACGTGGAAGTCGAGACGTTCCACGAATGGGTCATCGAGACACAAGGGCTGACCGAACAACCACCGATTCAAGGCGTGACATGGGTCGAGGAGATTGGTCCGTATATCGAACGGAAATTATTCACGGTCAATACGGGACACGCGATCGCCTCTTACATCGGTTCGTTGTTCGGGAAGGCGACGATTGACGAAGCGCTACAAGATCGCCGTGTACGTCAAGTCGTTCAAGGTGCATTATATGAGACAGGTTGGTTATTGCTTGAGAAATACGGATTCGAGGCGAAAGAGCATAGCCGATACATTCAAAAGATCATCAAGCGATTTGAAAACCCGAAATTGAAGGATGAAGTGTCGCGTGTGGCGCGTTCACCGATTCGTAAACTGGGACCGAGCGACCGTCTTGTCAAGCCGGCACGTGAATTGATGGATAACGGCATCGAGCCAAACGAACTCGCTTACGGGATTGCAGCAGCCCTTCATTACTACAACCCGGAGGATTCGGAATCGTCAGAACTCAACTTGTCGATCGAGGAGCACGGGATTTCCTCAACGATTGAAAAATATTTGCAGCTCCATGAGAGCGATACATTGACGCAATTGATTCTCGATCAATATCATTTGATTCGTGAAGAAGAGAAAGAACGTGTGTCATAACCAAAAACCGCTTCTGTCAATTTGACAGAAGCGGTTTTTTAGTGCTTCCCGAACTCGAGATAGGTAGTCGTCTCTTTTACATGAAACGGCACGTCTGTCTCATGCAAGGGGTGACTGAAATAGAAACCTTGTACGTAATCACAGGATTCATTGAGTAACCATTCGAGTTGAGCGGACGTTTCCACGCCTTCCATCAGAACTTTCATGCCAAGGTTGTGACCGAGTTGAATCATCGAGCGGACGATGGCCTCTTGATTGCGGTCGGTGAACAGGTTCTCGATAAACGACCGATCGATTTTTAATACTTGCACAGGAAGTTCCCGAAGTTGACTGAACGAAGAATAACCTGTCCCGAAATCATCGAGAGCGATGAGAATCCCGAGTTGATGCAACTGTGTCAGTTTGTTACGAGTCGAGGCCTCATATGATAGCTTCGATGACTCCGTCACTTCCAACTCGAGATACATCGGGTTCATCCCTGTCTCTAATAGAATGGACTGGAGCTTATCGACAAAGTCTTCTCGCGCGAATTGGAGCGGGGAGACGTTTAGGGATAGCGTAAAAGGACGAATTCCGCTACGTTGCCAACGTACCCAAGTACGACAGCCTTCCCGAATGACCCAATTGCCGATTAAATGAATCAATCCAGTGTTTTCTGCAATCGGAATAAAGTCAGACGGGGCAATCTTTCCGATTTTCGGATGTTGCCATCGCAGTAACGCTTCCACGCCTTCTAATCGATTCCGCTTCAAATCAATTTTTGGTTGATAGACGAGTGTGAGTTCATCTTTACTCAATGCGGTAACGAGCGCTTTTTCTATCTCGATATGACGTAAAATTTGAGGACGAGACGACTCTTCAAACGTCTTAATTTTGTTCTTCCCGTCACGTTTGGACTCATGGGCAGCCAAACGAGCGAATTGAATCAATTCATTCGGGGAATGTGTATCTTTCGGGTAATGACTGATTCCCGCACTCATCGTCAATTCGAGTGTCGTTCCATCTACATCGAACGTAGATGAAATCTCCTTGATACATTTCTCTGCTTTTTGGTGAGCCAGTGAACTACGTTGCGCGAACAGTAAGATGATAAACTCGGATGGGCCGATTCGTGTCAACACGTCGTCCGTATGAATCGTGTATTTGAGACGTTCGGCGACTTGAATAATTAACTCATCCGCTCCGTGGTGCCCAAGGATATCGCTTAGGAAACGCCAACGGTTCACATCGATGTATAAACAGGCGACCGAGCGCTCCTGTGAGATGCTCTCTTGTAAGAGGGAATCGAGTTTATGACGATTCGGTAAATCGGTCAACGCATCGTGAAAGGCCATATGTTCAATCAGACGCTGGGAAGCGACCGTTTTGGTCACATCCCGGATGAACCAGAGGATTTGGTTGTTCGAGTCATTTTGAAGTGGATAAGACGTCACTTCTAACGTGCGTTGATGCGTTTCAATCTGTATTGGCTGGTGGAACGGCTGTTGAACCGATAATAAAGGGTGATAATCTTGAAAAAAAGGTTCTGTCGCATATCCCTCGAATAAGTGAGCGAACGCTTGATTTTGATATTGGATTTCACCGTCACTTGTCGTCGTCACCACTGCATCCGTTGTCGACTCTAAAATCGTCGTTTGGAAGAGATCTCGTTTTTGAATTTGGCGGTCTAGCGTATAGGCGATCAAGTACATCCCGAACAAAAGAAACACGATGCTTGTGACGAGCCATGCGAGTAAGGTCGGGTCAATCGGGACTCGGCTCACGGGTGAAGCATCCGGAATAATGGTTGTTGCTTGCATTCCGGTAAGATGCATACTGAAGATGGCTGTTCCCATCAAAAGAGAGAACATCAGTTTCACGGGCAAGGATGTCCGTGCCGTAGCGTAGGACGAAAAGAAACCAACCCATAAGGCGAGGAAGGAAGCGCCCCATGCGATGCCGATGGATATCAATACCCATGAGGGATCAAAGTCCAATTGAACACCTTGGATGGATTTCATGCCAATATAATGCATGCTGACGATTCCAAACCCCATCAAACCGGAAGATTGCAGTAAGGACATCCATGTCGTCTTGCGAGAAATCAAACCAAACGACAGAATGCATCCAGCGATTGCCGGAATCATCGATCCGATAATGAGCCAGATGGAATAGGTGCTTTCATGTAAGGAAGCGTGACCGAGCATGGCTACAAAATGCATGGACCAAATCCCAAGACCTAACGTGGTACCTCCAAACAAAATCCAAATACGATGAGACGATGTCAAACCTCCTTTGACCCGTTTCGCTAATTCAAGCGCCATCAAGGCAGAAACGCTGGCAATGAAGAATGCGAGCATCATCAAAAATACATTGTGACTCGTTACATGCGTGCTAATCTGTTCCATAGTGTCGATACCTCATAGGGTTATTTAATCCATTCATCACTTCATTATATGCGGAACACTTAAAATTACATATAAAAAATTCAAATGTTATTCTTCGCATCAAATAACGGGTACTAGATTGCTGAAGGGGTGCTGACAATGTATAAAAACAAATTCATTCTTTTCTTTTTATTGATTGCATTCGGCTATTCATGGGTAGTTTGGATGAGTCTTTATTGGTGGACCGATTTACCCATCATGGCCATCGTCATCTTGGGGGCGTTTGGACCTAGCATTTCCGGTATTTTGACGATGTATCGACTTCGAGGTGGGGCGGGAGTCAAACACCTGCTTCGAACGAGCATTCAGTTTAAAATGAGTTGGAAAACATATGCGATTCCATTCGTATTGATTCCGTTCTTATTTCTTGTTGCCTACTGGTGGACAGATCGAAGTGGTGCCTTAATCGTTCGCGAACCATGGTGGGTTGTCCCTTATTTCCTCTACATGTTGTTTCTCGGTGGGACGTTGCAAGAAGAGTATGGATGGCGCGGCTACTTACTCGATGCGTTGCAGTCAAGACTCGCCCCGCTCTGGGCCAGTTTGACATTAGGCATCGTTTGGACACTTTGGCACGTTCCGCTCTTCTTTATGATTGGAACAGGACAGAGAAACTTGCCGTTTTGGGCGTACGGGTTAGCCGTGATGGCCTATACGATCCTCATCACTTGGGTATACAATGGCTCGTCGCGTAATTTGTGGTCTGCTTTTTTGATGCACACGATGTTCAATGTGATGCTCGTGATGGTCGGATTTGAAGCGGAAGGTGGTTATCCGATCGGGTTTATTCACTTGACGATTATCTTATGGACGGCAGCGATTATCGTCATATGGAAGACGTACGGGAAGTTAAATTATGAGCCACTTGAAGAAATGCTTCCCTCGTATCCGAGTGTTACGCGACGTTTGCGCGAGGGTAAAGAGTAGAACAAAAAAAGAAAAGGAAGTGGACGTCTTGAATTTTCGTGCACTCGAACAATCAGACGTGAAATCTTTGCAGCGCTTATTCATGGAGAGTTTGAGTGAGTTGATTCGACGAGAGCGTTTTGAAGATGCTGATTTACTCGATGAAGAAGTGGCGCGTCTGAATACGACGATTCAGGATCATTTCGATGATGATACGGTTCACCTGTACGTCGTGGAAGAGGATGGGACCATTGTCGGAGCGGGAGCGTTATTACCTCCGAATGAGATTATCTCGGGACATCTGGAGCTAGAACGCGATGCGATTGAATTAGGGAGTGTGTACGTGACTCCAGACATGCAGCGACAAGGCGTAGGACAGTATGTATTATCCGAAATGCGACGTGAAATGCTTGCACAAAAAAGACATGTCTTCTATTTAGATGCAGGATTTCCAAGTGCGCAAACGTATTGGCAAAAACGATTGGGGGCACCGACCCTTGTCCTCGAACATTATTGGGGACCCGGTGCACCGCACATGATTTGGCGAATCGATCTAAAAGACATGAAATAAGGAACTTAGCCTGAGTGCTAAGTTCCTTATTTTTAGTAGTATGCACGCATGAATTGATGAATACCAGAAGCAGTCGCTTCAGCCATGCGCTGACGATATGTCGTACTTAATAAGTAAGAACGGTCACTAGAGTTACTAATAAATCCATACTCCACGAGTGTAGACGGGGCGATGTTTTTCCCGACTACGTATACGTTCTGATATTTCACGCCACGATTTTGAATCGTCGAGATTCGCGAAGCAATCTCTTTGTTGATGGTTGAGCCAAGGGTACGGCTAGCAGAGACGTAAGGGTTAGTCGTATAACTCTCTGACGTTGGTACGAGTACCTCATGTCCATTTGCAGTGTTATATACAGAGGAGTTCGCATGAAGACTGACAAAGACATCAGACTTGTAGGATTTACTCAGAGAAACGCGATCTGCTAACGAAATATAAGTATCGTTTGAACGTGTCAATTTCACATTGTAATCATACGTATTCGATAATACGCTCGCAAGTCGCTGGGCGATATCAAGTACAATCACTTTCTCGTAAACGGAACCGTACGTGGCACCGGAGTCATTTCCGCCATGCCCAGCATCGATGACAACCGTTTTACCGGTTCCGTTCGTATCGGTCGGTGTTGTGACTGTCGTCGGTTTGAGGTATTCGGAGGCGACATAACCGGTTTTTCCGTTATAGGTGACTTTGTACCAAGAATCGTAACGGCTGACATATTTGACAACCGATCCAGCCGGAATGACCGTCAAGACATCGCTCCAAGAAGCGGCGCTGAGTCTCATGTTTAGGTTGACCGTCGTCTCATAATAAGATGATGGTGTCACCGGAGCTGAAGTAGCCGATAAATAATCTGATGCGACATAACCGGTTTTCCCGTTATAAGTGACTTTATACCATGAGCCGTAGCGGCTCACATACTGAACGGTTGCGCCAGAAGGAATCGTCGTGACGACATCACTCCAAGAAGCGGCACTTAAACGCATATTTAAGTTTGCTGTCGTTTTATAATAGTCTGACGGTGGGACGGGGGCGCTAGTCGGTGTTAAATAGTCCGATGCGACATAACCGGTCTTCCCGTTAAACGTGACCTTATACCATGAGCCATAGCGACTGACATATTTGACGGTAGCATCGGCAGGAATGACGGTGACGACATCACTCCAGGAAGCAGCAGTGAGTCTCATGTTTAACCGATCTGTTGTTTTATAATAATTTGAAGTACTCGAGACGTTCACGTATTGAGAGGAAACATAACCGGTTTTTCCTCCGTAACTGACTTTATACCATGAACCATATGTACTGACATAAGTCACGCTAGAGCCGGACGGGATTGTTAAGAGAACAGGGCTCCATGTTGCGGCACTTAATCGGAGGTTTAAGTTGGCGGTTGTCGTGTAAGTTGAAGCGGCCTCAGCGACGGTTGATTGGATTCCAGATGAATCCAAGTGGAATGGGACGATCGCTGTCCCGGATAATACAAGCGAAGAACTTAAAAATAGCTTTAAGCTCCATGACGATTTTGATTCATTCAATGTTCAAGCTCCTTTATTCATTAAACTAGCGACAAGGGCGGCATATGAGAGTGCATCTAAGTTGTCCCTGTTCATTATATAAGTAAAAAGGAAAAAATGGAGGGAAATATATAATTCATTTATCTTTTTTTCAAAAACAAAAAAAGACGCACGAGGCGTCTTTTTAAAAATGGGTTATACAATGCGGGGCATATCATCAACAAATAGCTTAATTGGTTCGTCTACTTTAACGATGCGAGGCATATCATCGACGAATAGTTTGGTAGGCTCATCTACTTTAACAATGCGAGGCATATCATCAACAAATAGTTTGATAGGTTCATTCACTTTGACGATACGAGGCATATCATCAACCTGAAGTTTGACGGGCTCATTTATTTTGACGATACGAGGCATATCGTCAACTAATGGTCTGACAGAACTTCCTAAAAGTAAAACTGCTGTAGCGATAAATAATACTCCTGTTACTTTCTTCATTAATAAAACCTCCATCATATAGTGAATTTATGTGTTCAATACGTAAATCATTTACCAATGGCTTGTTTATTCTTTAGTGTTTAATGAATCATACAAGCAATAAAGCGTTTCGGATTGTTGATGAATTTTTGTTTCAATATCGCCTGAGTATGAATCGGGTGTGTCTGCTGGAAAAATAGTCACCTTTCCAGATTCATTCTCTAAAGCGGTTGCTAAAATTGACACACCTACTTGTTGACTTAATAATGTGCTACAGAAAGAATGAGACATTTTATCTGATTCGCCCAGTAAACTTGGCTTCCAGCAAACAGATGTCTCCGGAAGGATATATAGAATATGTCCTTCTTCTAGCAAGGTAATGCATTGATTTGTGACAAATTCAGGATTTTGTTCTACATTAATATATTCATAATCAAGCAAGTGCTTTTCATATGCGGTTTTGGTACTTCGTTTCAAAATAGAAAGAGAGAGCTCAGGACCTAGAATGTAAAGTTTTTTAAAAGAATGGCTCTGCTGTAACGATCTAGCGATAAGTCTTGGTAAGGATTGATAGTAATCAATTTGAAAAGCGTTTACAATGAAACCTTTAGGAGAACATAACAACTGAGTTAGGTGTTCCAAGCCTACAAAATTCTTATAATCTTCAGATGTGTATTTTGTATTTAAGGTTGGAGCTTGCTTTGACTTGAAATAAATTTTAGGCTTAATGTAGTCTTCAGCAAGTAAGAAACTTAGTTTTCCCATTTGTCATTTCCACCCCCGTGTTTACGATAAAAAATGAAAGTACGATTTAGTAAAAATTAACTAGGTAATTTGTAGAAGTTCTTTTTACTAGTTCAATATTATCATGTCATCATTTATAAAAGGGGATGATTCAGTTGGGAAACTTCCTTCAAAAAGTGCCTATTTAGACAGATTATTTGAGGTTAGTTTCCTATATGCGTGACAAAAAGACTAATTTTTTTTAAAAAAATCGACCATTTTAGTTCGAAGGGGCTACTGCTTGATATGGAATATAATTTTGGGAACTTGATAAAAGTAGAACGTATGCGGAAAAATATGAAGCAGTCTGTGCTTGCAAGAGGAATTTGTTCGATTTCATATTTAAGTAAAATTGAAAATAATCAAACGACACCTAGTGATGAAGTTTTAGAATTGATTTTTGACAGACTGGAATTAGATGTTCCGCTTTACTACGATTTTAGTGAAAAAATCGATCAAACGAAGAAGGAGATACGAGATACTTTGAAGGAAGCATTGTTATCTCGGCAAGAAGAGAAGTATTTTAAACGAATTGAAAAGTTTCAAACAAATCCTGTCGTCCTACAATCAAAAGAGTTGTATATTACGTTGTTAATCACATTGGCTCGATTCGGAATCACGCCAGGTGGCAATGTTCAATATTTAATTGAAGTGGGTTGGATTAAAGATCAACTATCGAGTGATGATCGTTTGCGATACGATTTGATACAGTGTATTTATATGTTCTTATATCAGTCTGCTGATCGCGAAACAACCGTTAATTTGTTAGAAAAAGTAGGGAAAGACATGATGAATTCAGGTCTTCCTGATTGGGAAAAAGCAGATATGCGTTATGTAATGGGTGCGTTGTATCATCGATTCACAGATTATTCGCAAGCAATTGATTATGTAAAGCCGGCACTTGAATATTTTCAAGAGAATTTTTGCCTTGAACGAATCATCGAATCACACATGATTATTGGTTTATCATTCAAACGACGAAAACGATACACAATTGCATTAGAACATTATGAAAAAGCAGCCAAAGTAGCGGATAAAGCGAATTTAAACGATTACTATGGAATGCTTTATAACAACATGGGAGATATCTATTTTTTAATTGGTGACCAAGAAAAAGCTCAAAAATATTTTCTTGATAGCTTCAACGTTAAAGAAGGAGCGAAAAGTAAACTCTATAGTGTCATGTCTTTACTTGAAGTGAGTGTCGCTCAAAATAATGTTGAAGGTATTATGGAGTGGTTAGAGGTTGGTTATGAACTAAAAGGGAGTAAAGATGAATTAATTGAGTTCGACTATCATTTCGATATTTATGTAAGTAAGTATAAAAAGTTTAATCAAAATGAATTGATCAACAGTTTGAAAAGAGCAGTGGATTATTTCGAAGCTTATGATGAATACTACACACATAAATATGCACTATGGTTATCTAGAGAATTAAGGAACACAGGGAAATACAAACTTGCAACGGAATATTATGAAAAAACGATCTCAATGATGTCTCGTTGGGAGTAAATAAAAAAGAACTCGAGATAAGTGAAGGAACTTAAATCGAGTTCTTTTTTATGGTGTCGTAAAATAGTGCACAGTCCAGACGTGCTCTTGAGTCAGGCGTTCATCTTCTATATGACCGTTCAGGACTTGCTGCAATAAATGAATCAAGTGTTTTTGAAGATTTCCATCGTGTGAGCCGCTGTGCAAAATTTCTTCCTCGCTCGCTATGATGTAAAATCCCCCAAGCCGTAATGGAATATGTTTTCGAATCAAAGAAGCGGCGGCCTGAAACTTTGCTTGTTCGCCTATTTGAGGAACGTCAATCTCAAAACGTCCCCATTGATTAAAATCTCCAATTTCTGAAAAGGGTGGGTCACGATAATCCAATGGCAAGACCTCCGATCCTAGCATCTCTTTATATTCAGTATATCTTGTTTTCAGTTTAATACGCGCAAAAATAAATGAATAGGTATATCCCCATTGTTTCAGATAAATCGCTCTCTTTCCTTTCTATATTTTGTAAAGTGATTCCTGCTTACCTTGTTAAAAAGAGTCAAAAATAACACGGTCGTGAAGACCGTGTTATTGCATGATGTGTTCTTTCGAAGTTGGCAGTTCACAGATGAATGTACTTCCTTCCCCGTAAACGGACTCTACATGGAGTTGTCCATCATGTGCTTTGGCAATCTCTTTACAAATGGCGAGACCGAGACCGGTTCCTCCGATTTTTCGGCGGTCTGAATTATCGACGCGATAAAATTTACCGAAAAGGTGTGGGAGCGAGGCGCTTGGGATTCCCATACCATGGTCTCTCACTTTCATGACGACTTCTTCATCTACGCGCTCGAGCGATACAAGGATATTCCCACCATCCGGCGAATATTTAATGGCATTGCTCAATAGGTTGCCAAGCAATTGCCGCATCCCTTCTAAATCTGCATCAATGGTGAAATCTTGTTCAGAATCAGCATCGATGAATAACTCGTGTTGGTCGGTCGTTTCTTGATAAAAGGTAACGCTATCGGACACGAGTTGATACAAATCGACAGGTTCCCATTCGAATGTTTGTTTTCCTGACTCCATTTTTTGTAGATCCAAGAAATCATTGACGAGATAAGACAGTCGTTTCGCCTCGTCATGAATCGTTTTTAAATAGAGCTCTCGTCGATTTTCTTTCAAATCACGCGACAGCATGAGCTCGGTAAATCCATAGATAGACGAAAGGGGTGTTCGGAGTTCGTGAGAAACGGTCGATACGAGTTCGGATTTCATACGATCTACTTCCGTCTCGGCTGTGACGTCACGTAAGACGAGCATCGTTCCGCGAAGTCGACGGTCACGATAGACGCTTTCCGCATAGAGCTGGATGAAGCAGTCTCCTTGGTCAATCGAAATGGTGAGTCCGTCTTCCGGTGTGTCTTGTGCGAAAACACGTTCGAAGTAACGAACGAATTGCTCTTGTTGATCGACCCGCTCTGCTAGCTGTTCGATATTGATGTCGATGGCTGATAGTTCTTCATATCCTTTGTAATCAAAGTGAAGGTCATCAAACATACGGATGAAGGCGCGGTTACCTACAATCGTGTCGTCCTCATAGTTGACGTATAAAATCGCCTCACGCACCGAGTTAATCAATTGTGCGGTCTCTTTTCGATCCTGTTTCATCTGACGATAAAGCTGCATCCGAAGAAGCGAGATGGCAAGTTGACTCGCGAACGCGTTCAACTCTGACTTTTCACTTGCATCATACTGCTCATCGTAACGAGCCAAATACAAACAACCGATGAGACTATTGTCTGACGGGTCCATAATCGGAATGACCGTTTCATAGATATAATACGGATACGTGTGTAACGCATCGACGACGCGTTTAGAAGTTGCTGCAGGTAATTTTGAAATCATCACTCGTTTTAACAAGAGTGACTCCTTCTTTAAACTTTCTTGTTGGTCTTCTGTCATCTCCTTTGGTACGACTGATGTGATTTCACCGTCTTTCGTGAGGAGAAGGGCGCCAAATTCAGATTTTGTGAGTAAGACAATTTTTTCAATCACAGAAGAGTAGTCGAAGAGTGATTCTTTCGAAGCTAACACTTCAATCAACTCATTTCGGTGTTGAAGATTCATTTCATTTAGCTTTGATTCATTTAATACATATTCAAGTTTTTCTTTCTTCGCTTTCAGTCTGCTGTTCTGGTTTGCCATCCGATTGATGAGCGGACGACCAATCAATAAAATGGCGCTGATGAACATGACTAGTCCAATCATCCAAATCCATCGGAGGGCCGTGAGCTCGGCAGTTGAGACATTCCCATCTCTCACGAACCAAGCTCCAATCAAGGTCAAAACGAGACTGAATCCACATACACTATATAAAATACTGAGTATTTGACGACTGTTCAGTTGTTCAATCCACTTGCTGATCATTCTTTCTACTTCCTTCCTTGAACATAAAAAACCGATCGGCTACCTCTTCCTTGCCCTGCATTTTATGAAAAGGGGAAAGGAAAATGAAACAATTTGCTTATGCGATGTGCCAATATGACACATAAAGCGATTTACCCGTATTTGCTAAAATATATACGTGTCAATCTTCTCGACGTTGACATTATTCATGAAAGATATTATCTTGAATTTAAGATAAAAATGAGGAGTGTGAGTACATGTTATCCATCGAACCGTCGGCTTTGACCGAACGTGATACGTATAAATTTTTGATTGGGAGCATTGTACCAAGGCCGATTGCCTTCGTGACGACACAACATGGCGACGTGATTAATGCAGCCCCGTTCAGTTATTTTAATGTAGTGGCTTCGAACCCACCGCTCGTCTCCATCTCCGTCCAACGAAAAAATGGTGTGATGAAAGACACTGCACGAAACGCGTTGCATACGAATGAGTTGGTGATTCATGTGGTGGATGAGACAAACGTTCTTGACGTGAATGAGACCGCTGCGAATTTGGCAGAAGATGAGAGTGAATTAGCACGAACGAACTTCACGCTTCAACCGAGTGACGTGATTGCGACACCCGGGATTAAAGAAGCGAAGATCCGATTCGAGTGCGTGCTTCATCACCATTTACCAATCGAACACGATGGAGAAGTGACTGCAGATTTACTGATTGCGCGGATCGTGCGTTTTCATATCGATCGGGAATTATATGTGCATGGACGTATCGATGCGAAACGGTTGGCTCCAGTCAGTCGGATGGCTGGTAACAGCTATGCGACACTCGGTGAACTTTTCGATGTGAAACGTCCGGAATAATCGATAAACGTGTCCGTTCTTTCTAAAGAATGGACACGTTTTTTGGGTAAAGAAAGAGGGAGCGTATTTGTGTGCGGTATTTCTTTCATTCCGCTACTCGCTTATGTCACAATAAAGTCAGAACATTCTAACTTTCAGTCATCCTAGATCAGAGAAAAAGGGGAGTCCGTCATGTACCGTCCAACTGTCCAATCGATTATCACCGCTATTGAAACCGTCATTGTCGGAAAAGAAGAAGTCATCGCCAAAAGTCTCACTGCCTTATTGGCAGGAGGGCATATCTTACTTGAGGATGTACCGGGTGTGGGGAAAACCATGCTCGTTCGTACGTTTAGTCGAGCCATCGACTTAGATTTTAAACGTATTCAATTTACCCCTGACATGTTGCCATCTGACTTGACTGGGATTTCGATGTATAACCAAAAAACGAGAGAGTTTGAATATCGTCCTGGTCCACTCATGGGGAATATCATCTTGGCAGATGAAATCAACCGGACTTCACCAAAGACACAGTCGGCATTATTAGAAGCGATGGCTGAGCGAAGTGTGACAGTGGACGGAGAGTTGAAGGTGCTACCGTCACCATTTTTCGTCATGGCGACACAGAACCCGATTGAACATGAAGGAACATACCCGTTGCCGGAAGCGCAGCTAGACCGTTTCTTACTCAAAATCGAAATGGGCTATCCAACGTTCAATGAAGAGATTGCACTCTTATCACGCTTTGAAAAAGAGGAGCCACTCGAAACACTTCATAGCGTCATCACGAAACAAGAAGTCGAACTGATGCAGCGTGAAGTAAGGGAGGTTCATGTATCGAGTGCGGTCAAACAATATATCGTACGTTTGGTACATGAGTCGCGGAAAGACCCACATACGTATTTAGGAGGAAGTCCAAGGGCTACTCTGGCATTGATGAAAGCCTCACAAGCGTGGGCCTATATTCACAATCGTGATTTTGTGTTGCCGGATGATGTCAAAGCGATGGCGACGAGTGTTCTCGGACATCGTGTCTTGTTGACGGCGGAAGCACGGTATAAAGGAAAGACGCCAAATCAATTGATTCAAGATTGGCTCGACACGTTACCTGTCCCGATGGATCGAGAGGTCAATGAAGTATGAAAAACTGGATGAAGCTGTTCGTTGTATGGGCGGCGGCATTCGGATTGTACGCATTTGCCCGAATTGAAGGTAGTATCGTCGCATCCACGTTATGGTGGTCGTTCGTCGTGCTGACCGTCTACTGGACGCTCTTCATGATTTATCCCGTGACGGCCGCAAACGTATCGCGTCGTGTGACAACGAAACGACTTGTGTCCGGTCAATCGATGGATGTCGAGTTACGAATCGAACGAAAATATCCCTTCTTGATCGGAATGGTCACATTAGAAGAACGATTGCCGCAGCGGCTAATTAATGAGCACAAAACCATAATCGTTCCGGTTGACCGTTTCTTTCGACGTGCCGAAGTCGTTCACTATGATGTCGATGCGATCAAGCGGGGGATTCATGTCTTTGACCGGACGATTCTCCACGTGCGTGATGTATTTGGTTTGTTCGACCGTAAAAGGACGTTACGGATCGAAACCGTTGTCGAAGTGTCTCCCGCAGAACTTCCTTTTGACTTACCACGGGATGAACACATCGGTGGACGTGGTGAACAATATCGTCAAACACGCACGTATACGGAAGTGGCGAATACGACGAGTGGAGTTCGAGAATATGCGGCGGGAGATCGAATCGGACGGATTGACTGGAAAGCATCCGCACGCCGGGGGAATTTGATGACAAAAACGTTTGACCAAGAACAAGAGAAGAAACTCTCTCTCGTGTTTGTCCCTGCCGCTTCGGCAGAGTATGAAGAAGCGTTCGAACGTTCCTTGTCCTTGCTTGTTGGGGCGATTCGTCAGTTAGAACGAAAAAATTTACCATTTGAGTTATACGTGATTGAAGAACAAGTGCGCTTGTTCCATCTTCCGGATCAAAGTGCAGAGGTTGGTCATTACCTGCTCACCGCAACACCGGAAGCGGAAGGGCGTCTCGTGGAGCGGGTCAAGCGGAATCTACCGCAACAGACCGGGGATATTATTTTAATCAGCCCGTTTGAAACGAACTCAATTCGTGAACTCATGCATGAGACGCAAGGAAGTTATCATCTGTATACGGCAGTAAGAGAGGTGACGGCATGAAGACATGGGTGACACGAATCCTCTATACAGCGCTCGCTGCCTATCTTTTGTCTTTCTGGATTGAGCCGATTGTCGGTAGTACGACGTTTGATTCCGATTGGCCGTTTTATTTTTTATTGATTGTGCCAATGTTCGCTAGTCTTCTGACATGGAGTGCTTTTCTTGGAATTTCTCTTTTGAACTTCTTGATCGTCCTGTACTTCTATCACGGAAGTATCGTCGACTGGTTTGGGATTTGGATGCAGGATTTGATGGGGGTGGTGAGCGGGAACTTACCGAACGAGGCCATTTTCTTTTCTGCTATGGCACTCATTGGTCTTCTATTCGCCGTACTAGTCGGAAGAACCTATCCGAGTTATGGATTTGCACTCGGCATGATTGTGTCGACACTTGGTGTCATGGCTTACTTTGACACCTGGACGCTTTATGACGGAGAACGAAACATCTTGTATGCGATCATCACATCGCTCTTGTTGTTGTTTGTCACCGATTTAGCGAAACGACCGAGTCAATCACTAGTACGGTTCGTCAGTATCGGTTTGCTTCTCAGCGTAGTTGTTGCGCTCGCAAGTGCATCCCCAACGCTCGAAGGTGATTGGTCTGACCGAATAACGACGAGTTTCCGGAATGCGACGACGGAAGGAGAGGGGAGTGGACCGGGGCGAGTCGGATACGGTGTGAACGATGAGGCGTTAGGTGGTCCGTTTGAACAGGACGATGGAATTGTCTTTATCGCACGAGGGGTTCCGGCCCGTTATTGGCGCATCGAGTCCAAAGCCATCTACACAGGAAAAGGGTGGGTCGAGGCACCGGTGTTGGACTCTAATTATAATCGCGGACAGTTAGTTGACTCGGATGTGGATACGACCCCTGAACAGGCGCTGTTACGTTTTGATCGCCGCCAGACTTTTGTGCCATACGGTGGTGAATATCCGCAAGCGACAGAAACAGAATCAGGAACCGAATTCCGTGTCGGTGATATCGAGCAGGCATTCCCGAATGAAACGATCACGATGCAACCTTCCGGGAAAATTGTCTTTGAAAATGAGGGGCAGGCGACACCTCGAACGATTCAACTTCGATACAGTGTTCCTGCATTTTCTGAAGAACAGCTCGCATTAAATGAAGAAGTGAGCTCCCTCACAGATGAGGAAAAGCAAGTCTATTTACAACTTCCGGACGCATTACCAGATCGGGTACGTGACTTGGCAACGGAAATCACGGCGGACAGTGAAACGCCGAATGAAAAAGCAAATGCCGTGGAAGCATATTTCCGAAACGGAGAATTTCAATACGACACGGAAAATGTTGCCCAACCAGAAGGGGATACAGATTACGTCGACCAATTCCTATTCGATACACAAATCGGATATTGTGATAACTTCTCCACATCTGCTGCCGTGTTGCTACGGGCAAACGGGATTCCGACACGCTGGGTGAAAGGATTTACGATGGGGGATGCACGTGGAGTCGTTCAAGGTGAAGAAGAATACACGATTCGAAATCGCCACGCTCACTCATGGGTCGAATATTTCATAGAGGGTGCGGGTTGGGTACCATTAGAGGCAACGATCAGTTTCTCGGATGCTAACTTACTTCAAATGGAGCGGGAGACGGATACGGAAGATAACACGCCAGCTACGAACGACCCGCAAGCAAATTCGGATGGCAACACGCAAAACCGTCTTCAAGAAGATTTGTTGATTGATGACGTCACAACAGGCGATGTCCAGGAAGAAAGTCGGAGTATCCCAGTATGGGGCTGGATCGTCATTCTTTTCCTTGTGGCGATTCTGATTTGGAATCGGAAGGTGATTGAACGGCAAGTCATGTATGTATGGTGGATGAGTCGCCCGCTCACGGATGGAAGTCTCGTCTCGATGCATCGATACTTGATGAAGCGACTGCGCGCAAACGGATTTAAAATCGATGGTCGGACGCCTTCGGAACTTGCCAAAGAAGTGGACGCCTATTATGAAACAAATGACATGACCCGCTTAACAGCTCTGTTTGAACAAGCAGTGTATGCGGAACAAGAGCCGAATTCAAAATATAAAGAATATTGGAAAATCATGATTCGTCGAATTATGAGTTGAAGTGACGGGGTGCATCAAGTAAGATAGACGCATTAGTTAGATAATTGAACATGGCATTCCTTCGTATATACTCGTGAATTGGCGCGAGAGTCTCTACCGGACCACCGTAAATGGACCGACTATGAAGGAGCACGTTTCGTATACAAAGAAAAGGGCGTGCTTCTTCTTCGGTTTGGGTGAATCTGGGGGAGAGGCGCGTCCTTTTTTTGAGGAGAAGGCAGAAAGGTGGAGATTTCGTGAAGGTAGAACAAGAAATGATTTTGGTGCTTGATTTTGGTGGTCAGTATAACCAGTTGATCACACGTCGTGTCCGTGACCTTGGCGTATACAGTGAGTTGCATTCACATAAGATGACGGCAGCGGAGATTCGCGAATTGAACCCGATCGGCATCATCTTCTCGGGTGGACCGAACAGCGTATACGCGGAAGGTGCATATCGTTGTGATCCAGAGATTTTTGAACTAGGTATTCCAATCTTCGGAATTTGCTACGGGATGCAACTCATGACACATCACTTCGGTGGTCGTGTAGAACGTGCCGCTCATCGTGAATACGGAAAAGCGACATTGTTCTCGACGCCGGAAGCATCAGCGATTTACAACGGGCTTCCAGTCGAACATACAGTATGGATGAGCCACGGTGACCTCGTCATGGAAGCACCGGAAGGATTTATCGTCGATGGGACGAACCCATCTTGCCCGGTCGCTTCAATCAAAAACGATGAGTTGAAAATGTATGGCGTCCAGTACCATCCAGAGGTTCGTCACTCGGAGTACGGAAACGACATCTTGAAAAACTTCATCTATGAAGTATGTGGTGCCAAAGGCGAATGGTCGATGGAAAACTTTATCGATCTCGAAGTGGAGAAAATTCGTGAAATCGTTGGCGACAAGCAAGTGCTCTGTGCCCTTTCAGGTGGCGTAGATTCTTCTGTCGTGGCGGCACTCGTTCATCGCGCGATTGGTGATCAATTGACTTGTATGTTCGTGGATCATGGTCTCCTTCGTAAAGGAGAAGCGGATAGCGTCATGAAGACGTTCGCAGACGGATTCAACATGAAGGTCATTAAAATTGATGCACAAGAGCGTTTCTTGACGAAATTGGCTGGTGTCTCAGACCCTGAGCAAAAACGTAAGATTATCGGAAACGAGTTTATCTACGTATTTGATGAAGAAGCATCGAAACTCGTCGATATGGACTTCCTCGCACAGGGGACGCTCTACACAGACATCATCGAGAGTGGGACAGACACAGCACAAACAATCAAATCACACCATAACGTCGGTGGATTGCCAGAAGATATGAACTTCACGTTGATCGAACCACTCAACACGCTCTTTAAAGACGAAGTCCGTGCACTCGGTACAGAGCTCGGTCTTCCTGACTATATCGTTTGGCGCCAACCGTTCCCAGGTCCAGGTCTCGGAATTCGTGTCCTCGGTGAAATCACGGAAGAGAAGTTAGAAATCGTACGTGAATCCGATGCGATTTTACGCGACGAAGTGAAGAAGGCGGGTCTTGAACGAGACATCTGGCAATACTTCACGGTGCTCACACCGATTCGCTCGGTCGGAGTCATGGGTGACGAGCGTACGTACGACTATGCAGTTGGCGTTCGTGCCGTTACATCAATTGATGGGATGACGTCTGATTGGGCGCGCATTCCATGGGATGTACTTGAGAAAATCTCTGTCCGAATTGTAAATGAAGTCAGCCACGTCAACCGTGTGCTGTATGACATTACGTCTAAGCCGCCTGCAACAATCGAATGGGAATAAGATGAACAGAGGGAAACCCCCTCTGTTTTGCTTTAAATCCGAACATTAACGATTTTTATCGATGTAAAATCCGTAAATTTAGTTGACATTCTATTTTCACGCTGATACGATAAGAACGTTCTTATTATAACCGAACAATTATAAAATATTTTGCCGTATAATGTCGGGGATATGGCCCGAGAGTCTCTACGAAATCACCTTAAATGATTTCACTACGGCGAGACATAGATGAGGGTGTATACCCTCGTATGTTTCGCGTGGGGTCCTCGGTCATTTGCCGGGGGCCTTTTCTCGTTTTACGGCGAGTACAAGGAGGAAAACAAATGAGCACACAGCTCAAGCAAGAACAGCAACAACCATCAACAACGAGTCGGATCGATCGTTACTTCCAACTCACGGCACTCGGCACGAGTGTTCGCACGGAACTGATCGCGGGATTCACAACATTCCTCGCAATGGCGTACATTCTGTTCGTTAACCCGAACATCCTTGGGGCAGCGGGTATGGATACAGGGGCGGTCTTCGTGGCGACAGGTCTTGTCGCAGTGGTCGGTTCATTGACGATGGGACTTCTCGCGAACTACCCAATTGCGATTGCGCCGGGCATGGGCCTCAACGCGTTCTTCGCATATAGTGTCGTCATTGGGATGGGTGTACCGTGGCAAACGGCTTTATCGGGTGTACTCGTATCAGGTCTCTTCTTTATCGTATTGACGCTCTCAGGAATTCGCGAAACGATTGTCAACGCGATTCCAGCTCCGCTCAAAATGGCGGTTGCTGCAGGGATTGGTTTCTTCATCGCGTTCATCGGTTTGAAAAACGCAGGCATCGTTGTTGCGAACGAAGCGACACTCGTCAGTCTTGGTTCACTTGGAACGGGTACGACATTACTTGCGGTATTTGGTCTTGTGGTTAGCGCCTTGCTCATGGCGCGAGACGTAAAAGGTGGTATTTTCATCGGGATGCTGTTGACTGCAATCGTCGGGATGATTTTCGGTCTCGTGCCGACTCCGACAGCAATCTCAGACGTTGTATCCATGCCACCGAGTATGTCGTCAACGTTCGGTCAAGCATTCATCAACTTCGGTGATGTCTTCACGCTTCAAATGCTCGTTGTAATCTTGACGTTCTTCTTCATCGATTTCTTTGATACAGCGGGAACGCTCGTCGCGGTAGCGCGTCAAGCAGGAATTATGAAAGAAAACAAAGTGCCACGTGCAAGTAAAGCGTTGTTAGCTGACTCGACTGCAACGGTGGCAGGTGCAATCTTCGGAACATCTACAGCGACTTCATATGTTGAGTCATCAGCAGGTGTCGCTGCTGGTGGACGCACAGGGTTGACTGCCGTCTTCGCAGGATTGTTCTTCGGGTTAGCGTTGTTCTTCTCGCCATTATTGGCAGTCGTGACGGCGCCAGTCACAGCGCCTGCACTCATCATCGTTGGAGTGCTCATGGCTTCGGCCCTTCTTGATATCGATTGGAAAAAGATTGAGATTGCAGTTCCTGCATTCTTGACGATTATCATGATGCCATTGACGTCATCAATCGCAACGGGAATTGGGCTTGGGTTTATCCTTTACCCACTCATGATGATTGCGAAAGGGAAGACGAAAGAAATTCATCCAATCATGTATGGAATGCTAGTCATCTTCTTGGCATACTTCATGTTCTTGCCACACGCATAAGTTCATTTGAAAAGCCGGCTCTTTTATGATGAGTCGGCTTTTTTGTATGCAGTATTTTCAGGAAGGAATGGGTCGTACATCGTGATCGCATGATTTTCTGTGATGAACTCGTTTCGAAGATGTATACCATTCATTGAAGTGACTTCTCTAAAAATCTGGTTATGTCGAATCGTCCCGCCCCACCATTCGCGAGTGAAGTGATGATTTTCTTCATATATACGATACTGTTCTTTATTTGGGATGTTCGAACGCCACTCACCGACTAAATGATCTCCTTCTATATATAGAAGAAGTTGATACGTTTGTGACGTTTGGTTTGTAATTTGTAAGTCGAGATAATTGTAAGAACACGTCGCACCACTCCCGAAAGGTTGATCCCGTCGGTAATCTGGGAACACATCGTAGCTGTGACGATAACGTTCGGTTACGGTCAATGGGCTATGTAAGGTGATCCAATAGATTAGATTGGACAGCTGGCATAGACCACCACCGATTCCTGAAGTGACTTTTCCGTAATGAAGAATCATTCCGTCGACGTATCCTTTACGTTTCGTCGGCTTACCGATCATCTTCCAATAAGAGAGGACATCGTTTGGAGTTAAAATAGAGCCGTTCAGTTTTGCGATGGCGATCTTCAGATTTGTTACCTTGTTATGCTGAACTTCCATGTCGACATCTCGGAGTTGGCGATATAGAGGAGTGCGGTGTGTATGGATCAGATATGGCATCGGGTCAGGATTTCGTTTTGAAACATATTTTCGTTTATCCGTCATCCATTCAAGTCGTCTCTTTAACGTATATACTTGGGTACCGGACCGTATTCTGAGCGGTGAACGTTTCTTAGGACGCTGTAGATCAGATTTCATCATGAAGGGCTCCTTATAGGTTTATAGTCGTTATTAGATATAGGTGTATTCTTTATAGTGATTTATTCTTCCTTCAAGAAGTTGGGGTTTGAACTTTGGATGATGCGAAAAAAAGAATTAAAAGTTTTTTTAGAATAATGCTTGCAAGATTAAAATGCAGGTGATATAGTTATCTCTGTTGCCAGCGACAAACGTTGAATAAACAAAAAAGTTGTTGACATCAAAAAGAATTAAATGTTATTATCATTTAGTCGCCAAGAGCGGCAGACGAACTTTGAAAACTGAACGATGAGGCAAAAATAAGTTTTACCATTTTTGAATGAAGCGCAAGCTTCGTCAATTTAAGAGCTATATCAAATTCTTTGGAGAGTTTGATCCTGGCTCAGGACGAACGCTGGCG